>NZ_JANDMF010000032.1:0-64614 GCF_031626875.1 Clostridium sp. SHJSY1 | reverse complement strand
ATTCCATCCTTTTAATAAATATCCTAAGAATTATATCACAAAACATATTTTGGAGATATTAGCTTGATGGCTATGCCCTTAGCCGATACTATAAAAATATTGTCTCTTTCTAACTTGCTTATATTACGACACCCTTTGAAGCTTTCTTTCATTGTAGACTTTGTCATATGTATGTTCCCAAATAATGACTTGGGTATATTATCAAATCTTATTGCATGCAAGACCTTATGCCTCCAATAAAATGCTGTATTTATATTAATGCTTAATCTTTCAGCACAGTATTTTAATGTTCTTCTTTCTAGCATTAATTCAATAAATTCTCCCCATTTTTCTGCAGTTTTTTTCGAGTAACTCCAAATTGAATTTGTTGATAATGAAAATGTCTTACTACATAATTCATTTTTACACTTATATCTCTGTATCCCATTATAAAAACCATGTTTTATAATTTTTTCACTTCCACATGTAGGGCAACATTTAATTATTTTTTTTCGACTTTTATATAAATCTTTTTTTAATATTGAACCTATATGCAATTTTAATCTTTTCAAATCATAATCTTTTTTTATCAAATTAATCACCTCTTTTGAATCCTTAACATAAGTAAAAAGTTCTATACATTACCAACATTTATTTAATAAAGAGGCTCAAGGGTTTCATTAATATATATATATGGAGGAATTTCATGAAAAAAAGCCTATAAAGTAAGAAATTCAAATTCTCACTTCATAGGCTTTCTAAATTATATAATTAAATATTAAAGAATTTTGTGAAAGCTTCTACTGTAAAGTAATTATCTTTAACTGCTGCAAGTTCTCTAACTGAATGCATTCCTAAAACCGGTGCTCCCATATCAATCACAGGAATAGATAAATCTGCTGCTGACATTGGACCTATGGTTGTTCCACCTTTAGCATCTGATCTGTTAACAAACTTTTGACATGGAACTCCACTTTCCTTGCAAACAGCTTGAAATATTGCTGATGTATAACTATCGGTTGAGTAACTTCCTGATGCAGCCATCTTTATAACAGGACCACCACCAAGTACTGGCTTATTTGTAGGATCATGTTTGTCTTCATGATTTGGATGTATAGCATGTGCTAAATCTGCTGAAATCATAATTGAATTTGATAATGCTCTAAAGAATCCTTCCTTATCTTTTCCAAGAGATAAAGCTATTCTTTCTAATAATGTTTTTACTAGTGCTGCTCTTGCCCCTTGAGCTGTTAAACTTCCTATTTCTTCATTGTCCACTGCAACCATAACTTTTGTTGCTTTAATTTTTTCACTATCTATTAGAGCTTTCACTCCAGTGAATACCATCCAAAGATCATCTAACCTTCCAGCTGAAATAAATTCATTTTCTAATCCTAAGATGCATCCTTTTTCATATTCATATAAAAATAAATCAAAATCTAATATACTTTCCTTTTCTACACTTAGTTGTTCACTTAATAAAGTTAATAAATACGCATCCTTTTCAAACTTTTCATTAATTAATCCTAAAAGTGGTAAAGTATCTTTTTGCTTATTAAAAGTGTAACCTTCATTTACCTCTCTGTTCATGTGTATAGCCACATTAGGAATTATTAGTAATGGTCTATCTATATTAACAAGTCTTATTTCTGGTTTTAGAGGTGATTTTCCTTTTACAACCACTCTTCCAGCTAAAGATAAAGGTCTATCTAACCATGTGCTTATTATTGGCGAACCATACACCTCAGTATTTAGTTTTATATAAGCTTCTTCCATTTCCATCTCTGCAGCTGGTTTAATTTTAAATGTTGGCGAATCTGTGTGTGCTCCTATTAATCTAAATCCATCTTCCTCTAATTCTCCTTGTCCTATCTCAAAAGAAATAATGGCAGATTGATTTTTCATAACATAGTACTTTCCACCTTTAACAAGATTCCATTTTTCATTTTCTTTAATCTCTTTAAATCCAGCTTTATCTAATATCTTTTTTACTGAATGTGCTCCATGATAAGCTGTTGGACTTTCTTCTATAAAATCTAATAGCTCTAAAGCTAACTTCTTCTCCATATTTTTCACTCCCTCTTATTATCTTAAACATATTTATTTTAGCAGACTTATTTTACCACCACAACTTACTAACAAGTATTTGATTAATTCAAGTTAGTAATATAAAATTATACTAATTACTTAAATATTCATAGAAGGAAGGTGTTTTTTTGTTTTCTAAACTCTTAATTAATACATTTATAAAAAACAATATGGATTCTCAAGATGATAAGGTTCGAGAAGCTCATGTAATGCTTGGAGGCATTGTTGGAATTATAGTAAATTTTCTTCTATTTCTAATTAAATTGTCTGTAGGAATAATAACTGCAAGTATTGCTATTATGGCTGATGCCTTCAACAATTTATCTGATGCTGCTTCATCTGTAATAACAATAGTAGGATTTAAGTTGTCCAAAAAGCCTGCTGATGCTGAGCACCCATTTGGTCATGGAAGAATGGAGTATATCTCTGCTTTAATAGTAGCATTTTTAGTAATGCTTGTTGGAATCCAATTTATTAAATCCTCCTTTGAAAAGATTATAAATCCAAGTGCTGTTACTTTTGAGCTAATACCTTTTGCACTTTTAATAGTTTCAATCATACTAAAATTTTGGTTGTCTAGATTTAATAAATATGTTGGAAATAAAATAAATTCTTCTGCTTTAAAAGCATCATCAGTAGATGCTTTAGGCGATGTTTTTACATCTTCTTGTGTTTCTCTTTCATTTTTAGCTTCCAAATTCACCGAACTTCCTCTTGATGGATATTTTGGTATCTTAGTAGCTGCATTCATAGTTTATTCAGGATTCAATTTGGTTAAAGAAACCATTAACCCACTTTTAGGTGAAGCTCCTGACAAAGAACTAGTTGATGCTATAAAAGAAATGACATTAAGTTACCCAAACATCAAAGGAGTTCATGATCTTATTATCCACAACTATGGTCCTGGAAGATGCATGGCTTCTATACATGCAGAAATACCATCTGATATAGATGTTATGGTTATACATGAAATAATAGATAGAGCTGAACGTGAGATATCTGATAAGCTAAACATTTACCTAGTCATACATATGGACCCTATATGTATAACCACTACTGAAGTAAATGGTACATATGAGGAAGTTAAAAAAATAATAGAATCGAATTCTCTAATTGAATCTATGCATGATTTTAGAGTTATTGGTGAAGGTGAAAAGAAGAACCTAATTTTTGATATAGTAGTTAACCCAGAAAAAATAAAAAACATCATAACTAACGAAGAGTTAAAAATACAGATAATTCAGTCTATTAACGAGCTGCATCCAGAATATAATTGTATAATAACTATTGATAATGATTACTTAGTGTAATTATTTTCCTTGTATACCTCTTTTTCATATGTTATTATGTTTTACTGGGATGTAACATACTAAAAATAGGAGTGTATTTAATGAAAAAAATCGATGTAAAATTATTAGCAAAAAAATTAGTACTATTTTTTCTAGGGGTTTGGATAATTCAAACAGGTGTTGCCATGTTTATCAAAGCAAGTATAGGATCAGACCCATTCACAGTATTTACTCAAGGACTTTCTGGAAAATTGGGTGTTTCAGTAGGAATGGCAAGTACATGTATCACAGCAACACTAATAGTTATTATTGCAATAGTTGACTGGCGTTATTTAAATATAGGGACAATCCTTTCTACACTAGTAGCAGGACCTTTTATTAACTTAATGACATCCGTCTTTAAACCGTTGCCAATAGATGACCTTGTAATTAGTTTTATACCTTATTCAAATATTATAATAAAATCACTATTTTTAGCATTAAGTTGTGTTGTAATAGCTATTGGTTTTTCCTTGCTAAAATCAACTAACTTAGGGGTAGCTGCAAATGATATAGTGCCTCTATTAATATCAGATAAAACTAAGCTTCCTTATAGTAGGATTCGTATTCCTATGGATATAACATTTGTAGTGTTAGGATTTTTATTAGGTGGAATTATAGGAATTGGTACATTAATAGGAGCCTTTTTAACAGGTCCTGTAATAGAATTTTTTATGCCAAGAATAGCTAAATTCGTAGCACCTTTTCTTAAAAGTTCAACTGAAGAGATAGCTTTATAATTTATATAGGAACCTAGGTGAAATTATTACCTAGGTTCCTATATTTACTTTTTAACTTTTTAAGTAAAATTCCTTTAATTCCTGTATATTTTCATCATTATATTATATAATTGTTTTATATAACTTTTAATTTATAGAGGAGGACTTTTAATGATTTGTCCAGAATGTGGTCATGAATTAGATTCTAATAATATCTGTCATAATCCAAATTGCATCACAAACATAAAAAAAGAAAATGAAGATGTACAATTTAGACCAAACACAGAGAATTTAAATACTAATGATAATTATAATTTCCAAAATTTAAACTCAGAATTTAGAGATTCAAATGATATATCACCTGTAGAAATGATAGAATTTATTGGTGATAATAATACTGAATATTACATAGATAAATGGACAAGGTTTCAAGATAACTCTAATTTTATTTCTTGGAACTGGCCAGCATTCTTGTTTGGATTTTTTTGGTTCTGGTTTAGAAAAATGTATAACATAGCTGGAATACTATTTGCTATAGGTATAGCTAACGCAGTGCTCCTATCAGGTTTTGGTTGGTTACGCTCAATCGTATCCCTAACAATTACAATTGGTTGTGGACTACTTGCTAATCAATTATACATAAAGCATGCCACTTCAAAAATTAAATCATCTAAATTAGCTATTGGATTTGATAATAATATGTTACTTAGAAGATTACGCTCAATAGGGGGACGAACTTGGGTTCCATTAATTGTTGCCATAGTTCTTGGTTTAATATTTACAACTCTATTTGTAATTGGTCTTATGGCTTTACATAGCACTTTTGGTGATTTTAAATATTTGAGGTAGTGATATATAGCATCACTACCCCTTTTGTAAATATTTTAAGGAGGTTCTTTCAATGTTTTGTATACACTGTGGACATGAATTAGATTCAAATAATGTCTGTCATAATAACTCATGCCCTTCAAAGATGAATAATAATCAAGCTTATAATAATAATTACAACAATATGAATTATCATAATAATTATAAAAAGATTAACTATAATCCTGATTTTATAGATAAAAATGGTATTACTTCGCAGGAAATGGCTACTTTTATTGGAAATAGTAGTATATCTTTTTACATAGAAAAATGGACAATGAACCAAGATAAGCCTAGCTTTCTTTCTTGGAACTGGCCAGCATTTTTTTCATCTTGGGTTTGGCTATTTTATAGAAAACTCTATTTATTTGGTGGAATTTATTTAGCCGTTAATTTATTATCTTTAATATTTTTACCTTTATCAGTTTTTTCTGTTATTTTATTTTTTAGTAATATATCATGTGCATTATTAGGAAATCAAATATACATTAGACACTGTACAAAAAATATTAAACAAATAAAATCTTTACCAATAAATATGGACATGAACGCTTATTTTAGAAGATTAAAATATTCTGGTGGAGTATCAATAGCATCACTTATACTTGGAATAATTATTTATGTTGTAGCAACTATATTTATTATTTTCAATTTTGTATCTGATAACCATATGTATAACTCTTACTCAGACCCATTCTCTATTTATGATGATTATGATTCAAAAGGTTCATATTTTGATGATGACTCAGATGATTCATTTTATAGTAATCCTCATTCTAGTAAACCAGGGTTTAATCCTTCAAAATTACCTAGTAAAAGTATGTAAAATGTAGAAAGTGGACAAAATTTAAAGTTTAAAAATTATATTAAGCTTTAAATTTTGTCTTCTTTTGTTGTTTTTTAGAAAAATCCCACTCTTATTTTAATATTTTTTAATAAATTTATATAAATGAATCTAACTTTGTTGTATAATAGCCTTGTACTATTTTTAATTCAAGTAATTATAATATATTTTATACAAACAGGGGGGGATTTTAATGTTCTGTTCAAAGTGTGGAAAAGAACTAGATTCTAATAATGTATGCAGTAACCCATCGTGTCCTTCATACATTAATAATAACAATCACACAAATCAAGATCTTGGAGTAAGCAATCCAAATACTGTTGCTTATAATGTAAATTCTGAACAATATAATAATCAAAATCATAGCAATCAAAACTATAATAATTATGGGAATAATCAAAATTACGGATACAACCAAAATTTTGGAAACCCTCAAAATTTGAACAATTCACAATTTAATACTAATAATGGTTTTAGAGATAAACATGGTATTTCAACTGAAGAATTAGTAGAATTTGTAGGAGAAAAGAAGTCACACTACTATTTAGAGCAATGGCAAAAATCTCAAGAAAATGAAAACTATATTTCTTGGAATTGGCCAGCTTTCTTTACTAATTTTCTTTGGTTTTGGTATAGAAAAATGTACGGCTTAGCTGCAATAGTATTCTCTGTTAACTTAGTTCTAAGAATAATTGCTACATTAATATTTAGAGCTGTAACAAGACCTAGCTTCTATTCTTCTAGCTACTACTATTCAAGCAACTCAACAAATTGGCCAGTATATTTAATTGGACTTATAGTTTCAATACTTTCTGGTTTATTTGCAAACCAACTTTATATGAAGTATGCTACGAAAAAAATAAAATCAATAAAATCCACAGCCTCTATGGGCTTAGATAATGCTACAATATTTAGAAGATTAGGCATAAATGGAGGAACTACAATAGCTCCTATAATTTTTGCAGCAGTTATACTTGTTATTATAATTCTATTTGTTCTAATTGTACTTGTTGCAGCTGATAGTTATTCTAGTTATGGTGGTTACTATTACTAAAACATAAAATAGAGATGCAAGTTTAAAAATATAATTAAACTTGCATCTCTATTAATTTAAAGTACTTTTGATAAAAAGTCTATTGTTCTAGAATTTTTAGGGTTATCAAATATTTCTTCTGGAGTTCCTTCTTCAAGTATTACTCCTCCATCCATAAATATTATTCTATCTCCAACTTCTCTGGCAAATCCCATTTCATGGGTTACAACTACCATTGTCATACCTTCTTTGGCAAGATTCTTCATAACAGCTAAAACTTCTCCAACCATTTCTGGATCTAGTGCTGATGTAGGCTCATCAAATAGCATAACATCTGGTTCCATAGCCAATGCTCTCGCTATAGCTATTCTTTGTTTTTGACCTCCAGATAGGGAAGATGGATAAGTCTCTGCTTTCTCAATTAATCCAACCATATCTAGTAAGTCTTTTGCTTTTGCCTTTGCGGCTTCTTGCTCCATCTTCTTAACCTTGATAGGAGCAAGGGTAATGTTATCTATAACTTTTTTATGTGGGAAAAGATTAAAGGACTGAAATACCATTCCCATCTTTTCTCTAAGTTTATCTATATCTACCTTCTTATCTGTAATAGTCTTGCCTTCAAATACTATTTCACCCTTAGTAGGAGTTTCTAGAAGGTTTAAACATCTTAAAAAGGTGGACTTTCCTGAACCTGATGGTCCTATTACTACCACAACTTCACCTTTTTTGATGTGATAATCTATTCCTTTAAGAACTTCATTGTGTCCAAAGCTCTTGTGCAAATTTTTAACGTGAATCACTTGCTTTCATTCTCCTTTCAGCATAGCCCATTAATCTTCCTAATGAAAATGTTAGGATGAAATAAAATACTGCTACAACCATTAATGGTTCTAATGAAAGATATGTAGCACCTTGTACAATTTTTGCTGAAAACATTAGCTCTCCAACACCTAAAACTGATGCCATTGAAGATTCTTTAATTACAGCTACAAACTCATTCCCTATTGCAGGTAATATATTTCTAATAGCTTGTGGCACAATTATTAATCTCATAGTCATACCTTTTGACATTCCTAAGCTTCTTGCTGCTTCCATTTGCCCAGCATCAACTGCTTCAATTCCAGCTCTAACTATTTCTGATACATAGGCTGCTGAATTTAATGCTATAGCAATTATAGCTGCTGAGAATGCTGTAACATCTATGTCAAAAATCAACTTAGATCCTGAATAAACCATCAAAATCTGTAATAGAATTGGTGTTCCTCTAATTATTTCAACATAAATTGTTGCTATAATCTTTAACGGTTTTATCTTCCATATAGAAAGACTTGAATTCTTCATAAAAAATAATATTGCCCCAAGTATTGTTCCTAATAACACTGTAATTAGAGATATGCCTAAAGTTACTTTTACTCCATCTAAAAACTTTGGCATGTAATCTCCTAGAAAACTAAATGTAAACAAAGTCTCTCCTCCTCTGATAGCTACATAATACTAACTATCAACTAAAATCCTATTTGCTTTGATTTTGTGCTGCTAAATCATTAGCACTTACTATAAATTTATCTAAATCACCTGAATCTTTTAATCTCTTTATTGTCTTATTTACTGCTTCTGTTAATTCTTTAGAATCTTTCTTCATTCCAATAGCGTTTCCACCACTTTCATCTTTAAAAGATATATCTGAAAGAACTAATTCTGGATTACTTTTAGTAGCCATTTGGGCAACTGGTTGTTCTGTTATTACAGCATCAACTTTACCACTCTTTAACTGTAATACTAAGTCATTAACACTAGCTAATAAAGCAACTCCTCCTGATTGAATTTTCTCTTCAGCGATTTTTTGTTGTGTTGATCCTAATTGTGCTCCAACTTTAACTCCATTTAAATCCTCAGCTTTTTTAAATTTATCCTTATTAGCTGAATTTACTAAAACAGCATGTTGTGCTTCATAATATATATCTGAAAAATCAATCTGCTTCTTTCTCTCTTCATCTGGATTCATACCAGATATAATCATATCTATTTGATTTGCTTTAAGAGCACCTATTAATGCTTCAAAGTCCATCTCTTTTATTTCTAAATCTACTCCAAGATCTTTTGCTACTTCATTTGCAAGGTCAACATCAAACCCTACAGTTTTATCTTCCCCATTTACAATTGCATGAAATTCATATGGTGCATAATCAGCACTTAATCCAACAACTACTTTTCCTTTTTCCTTTATTGATGCAAGAGAATTTTTTTCTTCCTTTTTCCCACATGCAGCAAGTGAAAGAACCATTATTGAAGCCATAGTTATAGTAATAACCTTTTTTAGCAATCCCTTTTTCATTTATATTAACCCCCTTTAAATTTCATCCTTAATTTTTAATACAAGCATAATTATACCTTATTAACTTATAATTATGCAATACCTTTTTATAATATTTCTATAAAATAATTATATACATAGATTATTTTTTATATTTTTCAGTGAATAATTCACAATTAATGCTGAATTCCTTCTTATTGCCTTTGAATAATAATTAATAATTATGTGGAATTTCAATTACAAACACATATATTGCCATTACCGAGTTTTAATGCACAATAGTCAATTATATTTGAAATCAACCATGATTTTCTTGCATCATTACCACAGAATATAAATTTCAACATTTATGTATAAAAAAAATGCATAAAAACTGATTTCATTCAATTTTTATGCATATTTTATGCATTTTTATTCATTTATCTATACTAAAAATAAATTTATTTTCTTTTTATTACCGCAAGCCTATGAAGAGCTCTAGTACACATAATATATTTAACAAGGTTTGGTGTATTTTCAAAGTCATCCAATAATATTACACCATCAAATTCTAATCCTTTAGCATAATATGCAGGTAATAATACTAAACCTCCCTTGTATATCATATCCTCTCTATCAAAGGTTACTATTTTAGTTTTTGATTTTATTAATGAAGATACTTCCCTTAACTTATCTTTATCTTTTGTTATAATAGCTATACTCTCGAGACCATCTTCCTCAAAATCTTCTATTATAGATGCTAGTGTTTCTACTGTATCTTCCAATGTTACAGTTTCTTCCTCTAATACTTTTTCTCCTTCTCTAACTAATGGAACTACTTTATTTTCATCTAAAAATCTATTTGCATATTCCATTATTTGTTGTGTAGATCTATAACTTTTATTTAATTCAAATTTTACTACATCATCTCCAAATAACTTTTCCAAATGTAGCATAGCTGGTTCTTCATCTGTTGTTATAAGCCTTTGATTACTATCTCCAACTATTGTGAAGCTTTTACAATCTGTAAGCTCTCTAATTAATTTAAACTGAGTCAAGTTATAATCTTGAGCTTCATCTATAACAACATGTTTTATTTCTCTTTTACACTTTTTACCATTCAACTTTACCATTAAGTATAATATTCCTGCAAGGTCCATATATCCAAGAGATTCTGTATTTGTTATTGTCTTATATAAAGAAACAGTATCTTCATGATTTATCCATTCATCTAATTCATCTCTTGAATTCATAACTCCTCTAACTATTTCTCTTATTCTAACTCTTCTTTTAAAATCTATATTATTTTTCTCTATCTCAACTTCAGCTGGAGTTAATGCTTCTAACTTTTTCTTTATTTCAGCATTAAGTTCTCTTACAAGTTCATCTCTTTTATCTTTTATCTTTGATATAAGAATTCTTTTTATTTTTTCACTTCTTCTAAATAGAGGCATATATGCATAATGTATTGTAAATAATTCTTTTATTTCTTTAATATCAACTATTTTCTCTCCAAAGAAAGTTACAGCTTTTACATTGAAATAATTTTCATTCATATCTTCTAAAGATTTATCTAATAATTCAGTAAATCCCTTAGAACTTTTATATTTATATTCTCTTAATGCTTCTTCATTTCCATTCATAGCCTCTTCTATATATTCTGAGAATCCTTTTACAGGTTCTTGAAGATTTATTTCATCCATAGCAAAATTTTGGAATGTAGTTTGCTTTATCCCGCCTTCTTCTCCAAGGGTTGGAAGAACTTGTGCTATATAATCCATAAATATATCATTTGGTCCAAGCACTAGCACTTTATCACCAAATTGTTTTCTATTGTTATAGAGCAAATAAGACACTCTATGAAGTGCTATTGTTGTTTTTCCTGAACCAGCAACACCATTAACTACTACTATTTTATCTTTTGGTGCTCTTATAACCTGATCTTGTTCTTCTTGAATAGTCATTACTATATCTTTTAATTTTTCTCCTGAATTTGTTGTTAATACCATTTGTAGTATTTCATCTTTAACATCTACAGCTGAGTCAAACAACCCTTTTAATTCACCTTTTTTTACTATAAGCTGCCTTCTTCCTAAAAGATTTGCTTTTATCTCCCCAACTGGTGAAATATAACTACTTTCACCTAAAGTTCCCTTATAAAATAAAGAAGCAATAGGAGCTCTCCAATCAACTATTACTGGTTCATAACTTTCCTCTGGAGTTAATCCAAATCTCCCAATATATAAATCTTCAGCTCCTTCACTTTCTTCAGTAAAGGTAATTTTTCCGAAGTAAGGTGATTCCTTAAGTATTGTAAATTCCCTAAGTCTCTTATCTATAGTTTTAAATGCTTCTTCTTTTACAAATTTCTCATGATCAAAATAGTCTATTATCTTATCTTCATCATCTTTATAATCTTCTATTAATTTTTTTCTATATTCAACTATATAATCAGTAATGTTTTTTCTCTTACCAATATAATTAAGTATTTCAGTGTTTAAAATACTTAGAGTATCTTGCAATTTATTTTCTTCCATTATAAATTCTAGGTCCTTATCCAATTTAACACCTCTTCTACATTTTGAAAATTAAAAATCAAGTCATAAAATCCTACAGAACTTCTTATACCTTCTAAAAAAATCCTGTAGGAATCCATATTTTTTATCTTTAATTATGTTTTACTTTGTAACATCTCCAATAAACATAGGAGCATTGTTTTTTTCTTGATTTAATTCTATAGATTTATCATCTAAAGATAATTCTTCCTTCTTTTCTTCTTTTTTAAGCTCTGGATACTTTTCACAAACTATGTTCATAAACTCTTCTCCAAATATAGTTTCTTTTTCTAATAAAACATCTGATATTCTATCAAGTAAATCTCTATTTTCTCTTAATATGGTTCTAGCTTTATTATGAGCTTCTCTTACTATTTTTAGTATTTCATCATCTATTATAGTTGAAGTTTGTTCACTACAATTTCTAACAGCTCTTCCATCTAGATATCTATTTTGTACAGATTCTAATGCTACCATATCAAATCTATCTGTCATACCATAAATAGTTACCATACTTCTTGCAGTTTGTGTAGCTCTTTCTATATCATTTGAAGCACCTGTTGAAAGTTCTCCAAACACCTCTTCTTCTGCTGATCTACCTCCAAGAAGTGTAGTAATTTGATTCATAAGTTCTTCTTTTGAACTTAAATACTTTTCTTCTTCTGGAAGTTGCATAGTATATCCAAGAGCTCCCATTGTTCTAGGTACTATTGTAATCTTATGTACTGGATCTGCACCCTTAAGTAAGGCAGCAACCAATGCGTGTCCTACTTCATGGAAAGAAACTATTTTCTTTTCCTTTGGTGACAATATTCTGTCTTTCTTTTCTTTACCAGCAATAATAACTTCTACTGCATCTCTTAAATCTTCTTGAAGCACACTCTTTCTGCCATGTTTTACAGCTCTTATAGCTCCTTCATTAATTATATTTGCAAGGTCTGCTCCTACTGCTCCTGGAGTTCCTTTTGCTATTTCCTTTAAATTAATTTCCGGATCTAATGCTACATCTTTAGCATGAACATTTAATATAGCTTCTCTTCCTATAAGATCAGGTCTATCAACAATTACTCTTCTATCAAATCTTCCTGGTCTAAGAAGAGCTTTATCTAATATCTCTGGTCTATTGGTAGCGGCTAATATAACTATACCCTTTGAAGAATCAAATCCATCCATTTCTGATAGTAATTGATTTAAAGTTTGTTCTCTCTCATCATTACTTTGCATTTGATTATCTCTACTTTTACCTATAGCATCAATTTCATCTATAAATATTATACAAGGAGCTTTTTGCTCTGCTTCTCTAAATAATTCTCTAACTCTTGAAGCACCAACTCCAACAAACATTTCTACAAAACTTGATCCTGATAAAGAGAAAAATGGTACCTTTGCTTCTCCTGCTACAGCTTTTGCAATAAGTGTTTTACCAGTACCTGGAGGGCCTACTAAAAGAACACCTTTAGGAAGTTTTGCACCTATTTCAGTATATTTACCTGGAGCATTTAAGAAACCAATAACCTCTTGTAGAGATTCTTTTGCTTCTTCTTGTCCTGCCACATCATTAAATGTAACCTTGATTTGATTTTCTACATATACTTTAGCATTATTCTTTCCAATATTGCCAATTCCTCCGCCCATTTTGCCAAACATCTTAGAAAATAAAAATCTCCACATAAGATATAAAAGCACTAACGGGAATATATATGTAATTAAAGCATTTACAAGAACAGACTCTCTAGGATTTTTTCCTATAAATCTTATATCTCCAGCTTTAATGAGTTCATCTAACAATTTATCATTTTTAATATTGGCTGTATATAAGGTCTTTCCAGCATATTCTGTTCCTTCTTTAGGAGTGATAACTAAATTATCACTAGAGATAACAATTTCTTTAATTTCTTTTTGTTCAACCATATTTAGAAACTCATTATATGAAATTTCCTTATTCATATATTCACTTCTAGAATAGTTAGCCAGTATCAGTATTCCTAAAGCTATTAATAAATATATTATTATGGGTTTCTTACTTTTATTTTCATTCTTCTTAGGTTCGTTATTCATATACACCCACCTCTTTCCTTAGTTCTAACTTATTATTTAACACTACCAAAATCACTAAATGGATATACTTTAAGCTGAGCTTTTGCTTTTATATCCTTACCATCAACATATGGATTCACCCATTTTCTAGAATCATAAGAAACTGGCCTGTTATCTCCTAAGAAAAAATATTTTCCTTCTGGAACATGATATTCTCCATAAGAATCATCATGGTTTACTACATAACTTTCATCTAGTTCCTCTCCATTTACTGATACTTTTCCATTTTTTATGGTAACAGTATCTCCTGGAAGACCAATAACCCTTTTTATTAGTACATCATTTAGTTCCTCTGAATCAAATACAAGGATATCGCCTCTTTTTATATTATCTAAATTATATACTCTTGTAACAAAAAGATGATCTCCTATATTTAATGTTGGTATCATTGATCCAGAAGGAATGTATACCTTAAAAATAAGAAATTGTTTTATAAGTAAAGCTATAACCACAGCCACAGCTACTGGAAATATCCACTCCAAAAAGAAATTTCCCTTCTTTTTTATCATTCCCTTTTTCTCTTCTTTTTTATCTATGTTTGATTCCCCTTCATTTGAAGTTTTTTCCCCATTTACCTCTTGATTAGTATCACTCATTAATCCGTCCACATCCCTTCCGTTTTTCTTGATATCTCATGCTTTCTTGCTAAAGTAGCTTTTTCATCTATAAAAAAATAATCGTTTTTCAAAATTAAACAATCCCCATCTTTTGCATTTCCTCTAACATTATCCTTCTTTACATTTATCATCTCCCCAGTTGATGATTCTATCACAATGTAGTCACCTTCTATTCTATCAACAATATATCGACGCTCCATTATTTAGATCTCCTTTTCTTATAGATATACAGACTTAGTATAACACAAAAAATTATTAATTAACAATGTCCTTAGAATGTTAAGAATTCCTTCATTATTGACCTGTACAAAAAAATTCAACATACAAATTTTATGTTGAATTTTTTTGCTATTTAATTGTTCCTAAATCCTTAAATGGATATATTTTTATTTGAGCCTTTGCTTTTATATCTTTTCCATCAATATAACTATTATTCCATAATCTTGAATCAAAAGAATCTGTTCTATTATCTCCTAAGAAAAAATACTTTCCTTCTGGAACATAAAACTCTCCATTAAAATCATCATAATTTTCTACATACCTTTCATTAACATCTTGTCCATTTATTGATATCTTTCCCTTTACTATTTTTACATCATCTCCTGGAAGACCAATAAGTCTTTTTATTAAAACATTATTTAACTCTATTGAATCAAATACAATAATATCTCCTCTTTTTAGATTTTTTAAATTGCACACTCTTGTAACTAAGAGATGATCTCCTACATTTAATGTTGGTACCATTGAAGATGAGGGAATATAAACCATACAAATGAGATATTTTTTTAAAAGTAATACCATACATACAACAAATATAATTAAAATTATCAATTTTAAAATGAAATTTTTCTTTTTAAATATATTTATTTCATATTTTTTTTGAATATCTTGCAAAAATATTTCTTCACTACTTTTATTCATTATTCCCATCTCACCTTCCCAACAAACATTTTAATAATTGCTAAAATATCCACATTATTTAATTGTACCAAAATCTCTAACTGGATATATTCTTATAAATTCCTTACCTTTTATATCTTTTCCATCTACATATGGATTTTTCCACATTCTTGAATCATTAGAATCAGGTCTATTATCTCCTAAGAAAAAATATTTCCCTTCTGGAACATGGAATTTTCCATTAAACTTATCATGATTAACTACATAACTTTCATCTAATTCCTCTCCATTTATCGATACTCTACCATCTACTATACTAATATCATCTCCTGGAAGTCCTATAAGCCTTTTTATTAGAAGTTCATTAAATTCATTTGAATAAAATACAATAATATTTCCTCTTTCCATATTATCTAAATTATATATTTTTGTAACAAGGAACTTGTCATTTTCATTAATTGTTGGAATCATAGACCCTGTTGGTACTTCTACTTCAAAAATAAGATATTTCTTTATTAGCAACGCTATAACAATTGATATTAAAATTGGAACTATCCATTCAAGAAACACATTTTTATATGTTTTTATTTTTTTATTTTTATTTATACTTAATTTTCTATTGATTGAATCCTTGTTATCTAAATATGTATTTTTTATATTACCCATAAATTCTCCCCTTTTTAATTAATATACATATTTAGTATAACATAGCAATTATTTCATCCACAATAAATCTTAAAGTAAATACTTATTTTTATTTACAAAAAAATCCAGCAAAAAAACTTATGCTGGATTGTATATATTAAATTCAAATGTATGATTCAATTATTTTCAAATATATTCTACTATTCAATTTTTCCAAAATGTCTAAATGGATATACTTTCATTATAGCTTTTCCTTTAATATCTGATCCATCTATATATGTATTTACCCATTTTCTAGAATCCCAAGATTCTGGTCTATTGTCTCCTAAAAAGAAATACTTGCCTTCTGGAACAATAAAATCACCATAATCATCATCATGACTCTTCACATAACTTTCATCTAGTTGTTCTCCATTTACTGATACTTTTCCGTCCATTATTTTAACATTATCTCCAGGTAAACCAATAAGTCTTTTTATAAAAATGTCCTCATATTCTTTAGATTCAAAAACAAGGATATCTCCTCTTTTTAAATTTTTCAAGTTATATACTCTTGTAACAAGAATTTGTTCTTCATTCTCTATTGTAGGAAGCATGGATCCAGTTGAAACTTTAACTTTATAAATTAAGAAGTGTTTGATTGATAATGCTATAGCTACCCCTAATAATATTATAACTAACCATTTTAAAGAAAATTTTTCTTTCTTTTTTCCTCTAATTTTTTTATCAAGTTTCTTTCTTTCTTCATCTGGAATTTCATCAACAATCATTGCCCATCTACTATCATACATATTCTTACCACATCCTTTTTCATTAGTTAAAGCATCTTTTACTCTAAAGATATCAATCTAAGTATATCATAAAAATTTGTAAAATATAATCGTAAATGCACACATATATTGTATTTTTAAAATTTAAAGGTATAATATAAAATTAAATTTGATTTTTTTTTAGTTTTTTTAAATATCAATTAATATCAATTTAAAATACAAATTATATACTAATATATAATTCTTGAATAAAAAGAATATAAAAAAATCTAGTTTGGTTTAACACCATACTAGATCTATCTATATCTATCCATAAGGTCTCCCATTATTTCAGCTGTTGGCGGTGGAGTAAATGTTATTGCATTAGCTCCTGCTGCTATAGTTTCTTTTATACTTTTTTCAGTAGGTCCTCCAGTTGCTATTATAGGATACTCAGGAAATCTCTCCCTTATTGTTCTTACTATTTTAGCTGTATCCTTACCCCCTGATATATTTAATATTGTAGCACCTGCTTCAATTCGTTCTGCTATATCTTCATGTTCTGAAACTACAGTAACTACAACTGGTATATCTATTGTTGCTCTAATTTTTCTTACAACTTCATTTGAAGTAGGGGCATTAACAACTACTCCCATAGCTCCTTTAAATTCTGCATCAAGTGCTAGGTTAACTACTCTTTTTCCTTGAGTTATTCCTCCCCCTACACCACAAAATACTGGTACATCTGCAGCCATTACTAATGCTTCTGTAATTAAAGGTTGAGGAGTAAATGGATAAACAGCTATTATTGCATCAGCATTTGTATTTCTTATTATTGCTACATCTGTTGAAAAGAGCAAGGACTTTATCCTTTTTCCAAATATCTTAATCCCACTACAATCTCGTATGACTGATGGAACCTCTACAACATGATTTCTTAAAGTTCCTTTTATTTCGGGTATATATTTTGACTCCTTTGCCATACTTTATCCTCCTATCCTTTAATCTCACTATTCAAATATTATACACTTTTATTTCCATTAATAAAGATAAAAATTATTAATTTATTTTTATAACATTGTAAACTTATTATAATTAGCATTTTGTAATAATTTATAATAATTTTTTAACATTAAAATAAATTATATTTTTCTTATTATTTTAGCATCTATTTCTATATTTTAACACTAACCTTATCTTAAATTATATTAATCTTGCCCTAAAATAAACCTTCAAAAGATGATTTTTTTAACATCTTTTGAAGGTTATACTTTGAACTTTGCATTTCTTCTATACTAAAAACTTAATTAGTCTTATCTATTACCTTTTTAATTAACCTTTGTCCTATAAAATTTTCCTTCATGCAATTTGAAGCTTCACTCAATTTAACCCAACCTAATTCTTCAACTTCTTTTGACTTTTTTAAGTTTCCTGATTTATACTTTGCTAGATATGTAAGCATTAATATTTCTTTTCCTTCTATATAATCAGTCCCTAAAAATTCAACATCCTGGATTTTAATTGCTGTTTCTTCTAAGACCTCTCTATAAACAGTATCTTCAGCTCTTTCATCCACTCCAATATATCCTGATACTAAAACCTTAGAATTCTTATATATGTAACTTTGTTTTAATAAAAGAATCTCATCTTCTTTTACTACAGCAATCATTACACATGGCTTTGGTGTATTAAAAAATAATTCATTATCATGAGCACAATATGGTACATTGCCTTCATCACCACAAAACATTTCCCCAAGCTCTCTCCCACAAATAGGACAAAATTTAAAATTCATACTATCCCTCTTTCAATAGGTTTTATTTAAATATGCTTTTATCAACTTAAATTTCTTTGTTTTCATTATACTCGTAAATTTACTCCTGTAAAAGTACTTTAATAGGTTTGTGTAATGTTATTCCTGTTCTTGTAACTACACAAGAATATGCAAAAATATCCACACCTTCATTTACTGCTTTTCTTAATGCTTTTCCAAACTCAGGATCTGTTTCATCATTTGGAGAAAAACTAATTACATCCTCAATTTGAATCAAAAATAAAACGCCAGCACCTCTTCCACTTTTCTTTACATCAATTAGTTCTAAAAGATGTTTTTTTCCTCTTTCTGTTGGTGCATCTGGAAATCTACAATGTCCATTTTCCTCTAAGGTTACCCCTTTAACTTCTAAATAATATTCTTCTCCATTATCTTTTGATAATTTAAAATCAAACCTGCTACTTCCAAATGTTTTTTCGCTTAATATATTTGTATAATTTATTAACTTATCCACAACTTTATTCTCAAGTGCCTCTTTTACAACTTTATTGGGAATTTGAGAATCTATACTTATATTTTTATCTCCCTTATATGCTCCAATCAAATCGAAAGCTGTCTTTCTTAAAGGATTACTCTCTTCCCTTAGAAACACCTGACAGCCTGGAATTAGAATCTCTTTACACCTTCCAGTGTTAGGAACATGCACAACGATTTCTTGTCCTCTAAACTTTACTTTAGCATTAAATCTATTTGGTCTCTCTATAAAAATTGCTTCATATATATTTTTATTATATTCCACTTTTCCACCTCACTTATACACATTATCCACAGTTTTTGTCCACAACTTTATAAAAACTGTGGTTATTTTTATCACAATCTATTGTTATAATATAATAGATTTTAACGGATAATAATTTTTTATGCAATGTTCTCTATGTAGTTGTTGACAAATATACTTTTTACATATATTGTGTCAATAATTTTCTCAAAAAATGTGGATAACTTTTTAAGTTATCCACATTTTTCATATATTTATTCACATTATTCACAAAGCCCCTATTTTAGCTATATGCTTCTGTGGATAAAACCTATACTTATCCACAGAGTTATTCACATTTTTTGTTATTATTGTTATATACAAGAGTTTGTCCTATTTAATTGAAATCACTTACTAAAATTTTTTTTCCTTAAAAATCTCATCTCTTACTCTTTCTTTAATCTCTTCCATAGGGAATTTTTCTCCTGGACATAAAGTTTCATAAACATCCCTATGCCCTATTGCATCTTTTAAATTATATTTTATTATCATATCTGTTGATAACTTAACTAAAGAACTTTTCTGAGCCTCTGTTGGCTCTTCTACCTCAAAATCTCCTTCTAAACATATTCCAATACTATCATAATTTTTTCCTATAGCATGAGCCCCTATATATTCTTCAGGTCTCCCTCTATAGATAGTACCATTTTTTCTTATATAAAAATGATAACCTATCCCACCCCAGCCTTTTCCTTTATGATCTTTATTTATATTTTCTGGAGTAAGACCTTCTGCTGCTGTATGATGATATACTAATACTGTTGGATTATTATCTTTTTCTATATCTTCATCTAATTTATAATCTAATTCCTTTATATCTAAACTTTTTTCATATTCCTCTCTTTTTTCTTGAAAATCTTTTATGTTATATTCTCCTACCCCCATTGTTAAGAGATATTCAACATTTTCTTGTGGAGATTTCTCAGCACTAACATTTCTTACTGTATATATGCTTAACATTAATATTACACCTATTACTATATATGTTTTTACCCTTCTTCTTTTCATTTTCTTTTCAAATTTAATTCGTCTCTGACTTCCAACTATAATCAAAAAGCTCACCTTCATTTATAACAAAATACTATTCTATTCCATTATATACCAATTTATGTCTAGTTGAAAACCTTAAAATAATTGAAAAAAAAAGACTAGGTTTCCCTAATCCTTTATAAAGCCCACTTTCTATCTCCTGTAAAGTTAATATTTAACCATTTTTTGAAATTTATATTTTTCATATTTTTATAAACTTCTTCTCTAACTTTATCCATTTCTTCAAGCTCATTTAAGTTAGAACTGTCATTAAATACAAAATCAATTTCAATTCTTAATTCTCTTCCAATCTTACTCACTCTGGTTATTGAGTCTTCAAAGTTATATTCTTCTTCTATATCTTTAACTATAGTATAAATTCTATCATTTATTTCTTTATCAGCATTACCATTGACTATTTCCTTAAAGCTGCTAATTAAACTTCTTATAGGAACTTGTATAAATATTAATGATGAAATCACAACCATTATAGGGTCCACATATCTTGTAAGGTGGGATAGTGAATTTTTTTCTAATAACACTGAAACTACAAACCCACAAAGTACTCCAATACTTAATAATGTATCCATTAGCCATTGATTATTCTCTGATTCCACTATATCTGATGGTATATTTTTTCTTAAAAAATACATGATAAAAAATATAGATGCACATCCAATTGAAGATATTAATGAATATCCAAATGCTAACTCTGCATCAACAGGATTTCCCCCTGCTAAGAAATCCTTAATTCCACTAGTTAAAGTAAAACTACAAGTAATAACTAATACAATTGAACGAAAGGCCACCATAATAGGTTCTAACATTCCTTTACCAAATGGAAACTTTTCAAAATCTGATTTTTCTATATAACTTGTTATACCTATTGATAACATAGATAAAAATAAGCTTAGTAACGCATATAGGCCATCAAACATAATCATGCTTGAATTAATCACTGTTCCCCATACTATCCCTAGTACAGCGAATAATAATCCACCTAGCGCTGAAAGTTTTAGTATGTTTTTTTCAGTTCTCATTTTTTCACCTCTATCTAATTCTTCTAATACCATTATATTATTTTAATTTTCGAGGTACAACTGACTAATATATGGTGTTTTTTATACTAATAACGGATATTCTTGTTACTGGATATTTATTCAAAAAGCACATTAGTACCTAATTCCTTAATTAATAGTACTTTAATAATAAAGATTTTACTATTAAATTTTTTATTTATAATTTTTCTAACTAAAAAGAGCTTCTTATTTAAAAGAAACTCCTTTATATATAAACAACAAATTTAGGGGAAACTTATTTATAGTGACTTTCTCTCAATATTCCAAATATCTTTAGCATATTCTAATATAGTTCTGTCACTTGAAAAAATTCCTGCATTGCATGTATTTAAGAAACATTTTTTTGCCCATTTTTCTTTGTTTTTGTATGCTTCAAATACTTTGTCTTCAGTTTCCTTAAAGCTTTCAAAATCAGCTAATATATAATACTGATCTCCTTCTTCTAATAAAGAATCAAATAAATCTTCAAAGTCTCCAGTCCCCCCATCATTAAAGGTTCCATCAACTAATGTATCCAAAACTTTCTTTAAACTTAAATTTTTTTCATAATAATCTTTTGGATTATAATCTTCTTTTAAATTTTCTATATCTTGTACCTTTAATCCAAATATAAAATTATTTTCTTCTCCACTTTCATTTACTATTTCAACATTAGCTCCATCAAGAGTACCAAAAGTAGGTGCTCCATTTAACATAAGTTTCATATTCCCAGTACCTGATGCTTCTTTACCTGCTGTTGAAATTTGCTTTGAGATATCTGCAGCTGGGCATAACTTTTCTGCATAAGACACTCTGTAATTTTGTACAAATACTACTTTAATCTTTCCATTAATCTCTTTATCATTATTAACTAAATTAGCTATCTCATTAATAAACTTTACTATAGCTTTTGCCCTCTTATATCCTGGGAACGCTTTAGCTCCAAAAAGGAATGTTATTTTTGGTATATCCATATTAGGATTTTCTTTAACTCTATAATACAAATCTAATATATAAATTGCATTTAGTAATTGTCTCTTATACTCATGTAATCTCTTTATTTGAATATCAAATAATGAATCTGGGTCTATATCTACCCCTTCATTTTCTTTTATATATTCAGCTAACTGTTCTTTCTTTTTATGTTTGATACTCATAAATCTATTTAGTATTTCTTTATCATCCACATACTTTTCTAGATTCTTTAGTAATGAAAGATTTCTAACCCACTTTTCACTTCCTAAAAGTTCAGTAATTAATGCAGATAATTCAGGATTTGAAAGTCTAAGCCATCTCCTTGGTGTAATTCCATTAGTCTTGTTTTGGAATTTTTCAGGATAAAGCTCATACCAATTTCTAAGTTCAGTTTCTTTTAATATATCTGTATGGAGCTTGGCAACTCCATTTACTACTGAACCAACATGGATAGCTAAATTTGCCATTCTAACTTGTTTCTTATATATTATTTTATAATTCTTAATATCAGCTCCATCATATCCTTTATCCTTTAATTCAGCAACAAATCTCTTATCTATATCCTTTATTACTTCTAATATTCTAGGAAATAATTCTTCAATTAAATCTATATCCCACTTTTCTAATGCTTCAGCCAGTATTGTATGATTTGTATAACTAAACATAGATTTTGCTATATCTAAGCTATCTTCAAATGTTAAACCTTCTTCATCAACTAATATTCTTATAAGTTCTGGAATACCTAAAGTAGGATGTGTATCATTTAATTGAATTGCATTCAATTCTCCTAGCTTCTTGGTAACGGTTCCGAACATTTCTTTATGCTTTTTTATTATATCCTTTAATGATGCACTTACTAGAAGATATTGTTGTCTTAATCTTAATATCTTACCTTCTTCTGATGAATCATTTGGATATAATACTCTTGTGATATCTTCTGCTCTATTTTTAAGTTCTATTGCTTTATCATATTTTTGATCATTAAATAGCTTAAAATCAAAATCTTTTAATGGTTCAGCTTTCCAAAGTCTTAAAGTATTGATATTTCTTGTTCCATATCCTATTATAGGCATATCATACGGAACTGCCTTAACATCCATATCTTCAAAATGAATTATTTGAGTTTCACTTTCTTTTCTTATACTCCATGGGTCCCCATATTTCAGCCAATAATCACCATCTTCTATTTGAAATCCATCTTCAATATATTGATTAAATAGTCCATTATTATATCTTAGCCCATATCCTATTAAAGGAATTTCCATAGCAGCTGCTGAATCCATAAAACAAGCTGCTAATCTTCCAAGCCCCCCATTTCCAAGGCCTGCGTCTTCCTCTATTTCTTCAATTTTATTTATATCAATGTTTAATTTTTTTAATAATTCCCTAACTTCACTATATCCCCCTATGCTAATTAAATTATTTCCAAGGGCCCTTCCCATTAAATACTCCGCTGAAAAGTAATATGCTTGCTTTCCTTTTGAATATAATTCTGTAGTCGCATTCCAATCATCAACTATATTTTCTAATAGGCTTAATGATAATGCATTAAACACTTCATATTCTAAAGCTTTATCTAAGGTTTTCCCATATTTTACTTTTAACATTCTTTCAATTGAATTTCTTAGTTCTTCTTTATTCATCTTCCCCACACCTTCCATACATTTTTGTAAACTTATATATCCTTTGGGCCAAATCATCACTTAAGTCATTCTTTTCAATTCTCCATTTCCAATTATGTCCAAGTGTTGAAGGCAAATTTATTCTAGCTTCATTACCAAGATTTAAAAAATCTTGCATAGGAGCCACTGCAACTTCTGCTATACTTGCCCAAATTCCTCTTATAAATCCCCAGTTACATCCTTCCTTTCCGTTTAACCCTAAATATTTTTTTGCTCTTTTGGTTTCTGACTTACTACCTGTTTTTTCATACCAGCCAAGAAAAGTATCATTATCATGTGTACCTGTATATGCAATACAATTTTGAATATACATATGAGGTAAATAATTATTATCAGGTTTGCCATCAAAAGCAAATTGCAATACTCTCATTCCTGGGAATTTGCATTCCTTTAAAAATTCTCTTACATCATCAGTTAAATATCCTAAATCCTCAGCTATTATATTTAAATTTCCAAGTTTTTTATTTATTTCATTAAAAAGTTCCATTCCTGGGCCTTTTGTCCACTCTCCATTTATTGCTGTTTTTTCTCCATAAGGTATCTCCCAATAAGATTCAAAGCCTCTAAAATGGTCAATTCTAAGAATATCATAAAGCTTTAAACTTTCTTTTACTCTCATTACCCACCAATCATAATCATCAGCTTTCATCTGATCCCAATCATAAATTAAATTTCCCCATAATTGTCCTGTATCTGAAAAAGCATCTGGTGGACAGCCAGCAACTGATATTGGTTTTAATGTACTCTTATCTATCTTAAAATTTTCTGGATGGCTCCATGTATCTACACTATCTTCAGCAACATAAATTGGAATATCTCCAATTATTCTAATTCCTAATTCATTTGCATATGATTTTAGACTATCCCATTGATCATAAAATAAATACTGCATAAATGACCAATATTCTATATCATCTTTTAAACTTTCTTTATAATTTTTTATAGCCTCTGGCATTCTTTTCTTTATATCTTCATCCCATTCATACCACCCCTTTAAGTCAAAGTGATATTTTAAAGCCATATATAAAGAATAATCTTCAAGCCAAAAGGCTTTTTCTTTTTTAAACTCTTCAAACTTTTTTTCAATTTCTGAAGGTTTCAATTTTTTATAGTTATCATAAGCTTTTTTTAACACATTAAATTTAGATACAAATATTACACCATAATCTATATATTCATTTGATGCTCCATAATCTTCATCTTTATAATCATTTTCTTCTAAAAGTCCTTCTTTTTCTAGAATACAATAATCAATGAAATATGGATTTCCTGCAAAAGCTGAGAAACATTGATATGGTGAATCTCCATATCCAGTATGTCCTAAAGGGAGTATCTGCCAATACTTGAATCCTGCTTTTTTTATAAATTCTATGAATTCATATGCTTCCTTTCCCAAAGATCCTATTCCAAATCTACCTGGAAGTGAAGCTATGTGCATTAAAACTCCTGCGCCTCTGTCCATAAATCTATCCTCCTAATCTTATACATTCATTACAATTGTTTCTTTTCCCCCTTCTAAGTTATAAATAGTTGCATTTATTTTCTTCAGCTTAGTATCTTGAGGTTTCTCTACTCTTAACTCATATTTATCATTCTTCTTTTCTACAACTAACTTTATAAGTATAAATTTATTATTCCTATACTCTTTTGTATCCCCATCATCTTCGTATAATATATATTCTGCTTTTTCATTTATAAAAATTACTAAATTCAATTCTTCTAAAGATATGTCTTCAACTTTATTTTTAGTTTCCACCAAAGGCAATATTTTATCCTTCCTAACAAAAAATACAGTTTCCTCCAACCTGCAATAAAAAAATCTATCTCCCTCATCACAAACTTCAAAGGATAACTCTCCTTTATTATCTAATTTGCACAATAGCATTTTTTCTGGCAAATATATGTGTCTTCCTTTTGCATTTTGTTTATACATAGGTGCTATCATTAAGGAATCACCCACAATTAATTGATCCTCAACTTCTCTTGAAAATCTATCTTCATATTCAAATGTTAATGGCTTAAAATACATATCATTATTCTTTATAGATTTCATTAATTCACTATACAAATATGGAATAATTGAATATCTAAAAGATATTATATTTCTAATTATTTCTGTTGTTCTTTCATCAAAAGCGTAAGGCTCTTGAGATCTTGACCATCTAGATGTATGATTTCTATACAAAGGAGTAAATAGACTTAGTTGATTCCATCTAATCAATAAATCACTTGTAGTATCTCCTGCAAAACCACCTGTGTCTGATCCTATAAACATAAACCCACACATATTTAAAGCTGGTAACATTTTAATAGTTAATTCTATATGCTCCCACCATGAAAAAGTATCTCCAGTCCACATTCCCCCATATCTGTGCATTCCCACACATGATGCTCTTGAGAATAGTAAAAATCTCTTATCCTTAAATATATTTTCTAAGCCTTCATAAGCTGACTTAGTCATGTTTGAACCATATATATTATGGACATCATAGTGATTTACTCTTTTCCCGTCCATATCATGATATATACTTTTATAATCTTCCACAGAATTAGCTAAATTATTAAAATTATCTTTAAGCTCAAAATATGAATATACATCAATATTTTTATTTTTTACTTCATCTGCTCTTTTAAAGGCATTATCTAAACCTTTTTCTGAATAAAATAATGCTGGTTCATTCATATCATTCCAAAAACCTTCAATGCCTTTGTCCGTCAATACTTTATACTGGCTTCCAAACCATCTCCTTGCATTAGAATTCAAAAAATCTGGTAAGTGTACCTTACCTGGCCACACTGCAGTTATAAAAGGATTTCCATGTTCATCTGTGCAAAAATATCCTTTTTCTAGACCTTCCTCATAAGTAGAATATCCTTTTTCTATCTTTATACCAGCATCTATTATAGGTATGACCTTAATCCCCTCTTTATTGCATTCATCAATTAGCTCTTCAAAACTTGGAAAGGCTTTTCTATCTATAGTAAAGTCTTTGAATCTTTCCATATAATCTATATCTATATAAAGCATCTCTAAAGGAATATTCTTCTCTTTAAACTTCTTAATAACTTCTCTTGCTTCATGTTCAGTTCCATATCCCCATCTACTTTGCCCATATCCAAGTGCCCACTTAGGAGGAACATAACTTTCTCCAATTAAAATTCTAAATTCTTTTACTATGTTTTTTAAGGTATTTCCACAAATAATATATAAATCATAATTTTGATTCTCACAACTAACTTTTAATTTATTATAATCTGTATATCCTACATCAAAAATCACTTTAGATGGACTATCTATAAATACTCCAAAAATTTCACTACCATAAACTATCATAAAATTATGAGCTCCATAGAGACTCTTTTTATTAGGGGTATGACTATACTCATCAGTACAAAAGCTTTCATATATCCAGCCTCTTTTATTAAGTCCTCTTACATTTTCCCCAAGTCCATAAACTATGTCTTCATCATCTAAAACATAATTTAAACTACCATCTTTATCTAGGCTAAAATACTTTATGCCTTCACAATTTATTTCTTTATCATGATTTTTACTTAAAAATATGGCATCAGTATTTATTGGATTTCCAAATGTATATCTAGTAATTTGATTATTTATTTTCCATCCAGTCACTGTTTAACCCCTCTCTAGTTTTTTACATGATTCTCTCTTAATTAATTCTGTATTTAATATTACATGTGCATGATTTCCTTTTCCATTTAATAAATCTAATAAAAGATTTATACTCTGCTTAGCCATCTTAACCTTTGGTTGTTTCATAGTTGTTATTCCTGGATTATAAAATTTACTTATTTCAAGCCCATCAAAACCAACTAATGAGATGTCCTCTCCTATCCTTAGTCCAGAATCAACTATAGCTTTTGCTACACCAACTGCCATAATATCTGAAATTGAAAATATAGCAGTTATATTCTTATTTTTGATTAAGAATTCTCTCATTACTTTATAAGCTTTTTCATAACTATAATCTCCTACAAGCATATTATCTTGATTGAAGGAAATTCCTGCTTCTTCTAGTGCCATTTTATAACCTTTAAGTCTGGTCCAACTTATACCAATATCATTTTCTTCACCAATCATAACAGCTATATTTTTATGTCCTAATTCTATTAAATAATTAGTCGCTTTATATGCAGAGTCTACATTGTCAATTCCTACAGAAGAATAGCTAGCTTCATCTAGTTTGAAATTTGCTGATGTAAGAACTACAGGAACATCTAAAGAGTTTATACTATCTTTACTAACTGATTCAAAATTGACCCCAAGACAAATAACTCCTTGTAATCTTTTTTCTTTAATAAATGATTGGAGTGTTTCAAAATCATCTCCAAGTGTAAAATCATTTTGCTGAAGTACCATTGTATATTTTGACTTTGAAATAATTTTACCTATTACACTTACCATTTCTGAAAAAAATGGATTAAATACACCCTTTACTAAAACTCCTATATTATTAGTATTATTTTGTTTAAGTATCCTAGCACTATTGTTTGGTATGTAATTACTTTTCTTAATCACTTCTAATACCTTTTGTCTAGTGCTTTCCTTAACATCCACATGATTATTAAGTACTCTTGATACTGTACTTACACCTACACCTGATAATTTAGCTATATCTTTTATATTCATTGATCTTTTCTCCTTATGTTCTCTACTTCGGTACTTATACCGGTAACGTTACCGTATTTTTCCATATAGAAATTCCTATTTTTTATATAGGAATCTCTATATTCATTCAAATTACTTATAAGTTACTAGAGAAAATTTATATATATTTGTTTATTTTTTAGCCTTTTACTGCCCCAGCTGTTAATCCTTTTGCTATAAATTTTTGAAGTGATAAGAATAGTATCACTACTGGAGTTGAAGCCATAATAGCTGCTGCTGAATATTGTGTCCAGTTAGCTGAGAATCTATCTCTTATAAACTGTTGCATACCTACTGCAATAGTTTGAGTTGATCTATCCTTTAATAATGCTGAACTAATCATGAATTCACTATATGCTGAAATAAAAGCAAACAAGAATATTACTAGTGCCATATTTTTTATTAAAGGTAATAGTATCTTAATAAAAACTTGGAATGTTGTAGCTCCATCTACATATGCTGCTTCTATTAATTCTGTTGGAATACCATCCATATATCCTTTCATAAGCCAAATATTATATGCTATTCCTGTACACAATAATATAGTTATAACAAATAAGTTATCCATACCATTATGATTATATGCAATTCTTAGTATTGCTGGCAATGCCATTGATGTTGGAAACATCTGAAGTATTAATAAAGCCATTAACCCCTTGCTTCTAAAAGCAAACCTAAGTTTTGAAAATGCAAAGGCTGCTGGGATTACTAATGCTAATTGTATTAATGCTGCTGCAATACATGTTATCATTGAATTCACAAGCCATCTTAAAAATTGAGTATCTTCTATAACCTTTCTATAGTTATCAAGAGTCCAACTTTTAGGAAGTATTGTGGTTTGTGTAAATGAACTTCCTTTACTAAGTGATGCAAAAATTACAGCGAATATAGGAAATAAAGTAATCACTATAACCATCCATAATACTATTCTTGAAAGCCAAGCTGACTTCTTATTTGCTTTTGTCATCTTTTTATTATACTTTAAAGAGACATTTGTGTTATCAACACTCATTTGTACTTGCATCTAATCCACCTCCTTAAATTGTCCAGACATTCTCATTTGGAAGTAAGATAGGACTGCAAGTATCACGAATATTACAATACTTATAGCTGATGCTATATCAACTCTTCCAAATTGTGTTGATAATTTATAATTTACAGATGCTAATATATCTGTGTATCCAGCAAATTGTGTAGATAATCTAGCAGGTCCACCTTCTGTAATTAAGTATGCAGAATTAAAATTATTAAAATTAAATGCAAAACTTGTAATTAAAAGTGGATATGCTGTCCTAGCTAATGATGGTAAAGTTATTTTTGTAAACTTAATCCATCTATTAGCACCATCAACATCTGCAGCTTCATAGTATGAATCAGGTATTGCTGAAAGTCCACCTATACAAACATTCATCATATAGGGAAATCCAAGCCAAATATTAGCTATAATTACAGCTACCTTTGCCCAAAATGGATCTGTGAGCCAAGGGATTGGACTTGATATAATGTGCATATTAATTAAAACATTATTAATTGCACCATATGTCCCATTAAATAATCCTTGCCATGAAAGAACTGCAACTGTAACAGGCAATGCCCATGGAAGAATTAATATAGCTTTATAGATGCCTTTTTCTTTAATGTCAGGATTATTCAATAGTATGGCAAGAATTAATCCTACTAAGAAACAACCTGCAGTAGATATTACTGCAAAAATCAATGTCCACCCAAATACAGGGAAAAATACATCTTTAAAAGGTCCATTAAATACTTCTTTAAAATTTGCTAATCCAATAAATGCGCTTTCTCCATCCTTTGTATACACAGTTTTATTGGTGAATGAAATCCAAACTGTATACAATATAGGAAGAACTGTAAATACTACAATGTATATAAGTCCAGCTATTAAGTATGGCATAGCTTTAATACTATGTTTAGCTTTTACTTTAACAACCATAACAATTCTCCTCTCAAAATAATAACTTATAAGCTTAGGAGGGATTTACTCCCTCCTATATTTTTATTTCATTTGCTTAATTCCTTCTTGAACTTGATCATATATATTTTTAGCTGCTGTTTGAGCATCTATTTTATCAGCAATCATTGATTTTATATTGTCCTTAGCTGGATCCCAAATTGCTTGTACTTCTGGAATGTTAGGCATTGGTGTAGCATTCTTAGCTGAAGCTGCAAAAACACTAATATTTTGATTATTCTTAAATGTATCTGAATCTTGACCTTTCTTTGTTACAGGAATTCTATTTCCTTTTTCAACTAAGATTGAAGTATTGTTTTCATTTAAATATTTTATTAAATCCCAAGCCTTATCTTGTTTAGTTGAATTTTTATTAACAAAAGCAGTTTGAACTCCTAAGAATGGTGTAACTGTCTTACCATTTAATGTAGGTAATGCACAAACTCCTAAATCGATTCCAGCATCTTTAACATCTTGTACATTCCAAGGTCCTGAAATATAGAATGCTGTTTTTCCTTGTTTAAATTCATCCTTAGCTATATCATCATTAACGTCAGCAGTCATTAATTTATCTTTTACTACTAAATCTTTAATAAATTGAAGACCTACTACTGTTCCTGCATTATTTAATCCAATGTCCTTAGTATCTAAAGTACCATTATTATTTTTGAAAATATATCCTCCATCAGCTGTTATTAGTCCATATGTTAGGTAGAAATCAGTGACATTAAATTTGAAACCTTTTTCCTTTCCTATGCTCACAACCTCTTCCATTGTCTTTGGAGCTTCTTTAACTAACTTTTTATTATAAAATAATCCTATTGCTTCTTGAGCTATTGGAAGTGCATATTTTTTGCCATTTATAGTTACTGCATCTATAACATTTTTTGCTGTATAATCACTTTCATTTATCATATCACTTGGAACCTCTGCTAAAAGATCCGCTTTCTGGAATGCCCCTAAATTATCATGTGGTGATCCATAATAAAGATCTGGTCCTGAAGAACTGTTTGCTGCTTCTTTAAAGTCTTGCATCTTTCCTGAATCTTCAACAACCTTGACCTCAACGTTATTTTTTTCTCCCCAATCACTAGCTAGCTTTTGAATTTCATCATTTTCTTGTGTAGATAGGTGAGACCAAACTGTTAGTTTTTCTTTATCACTACCTTTACTTCCACATCCTGCTAACCCCATAGTCATCATAGTAGCGGCCATAACAATTGCAACGACCTTTGTACGTTTACTCATTATCATTTCCTCCTTAATAATTTATAAATTAAACCTTTTTAAGGTATTTAAGCATTCCCGGTATCGGTTCCAAACAATGCGATAGATACTTTAGGTGTTATTTTTCAATACAATAACTTGTACATTTATTTTCCAACACCCTCGGTACCGTTTCCATATATATTGTACACCTTTTCATTTGTAATTTTCAAGACCTTTTTACATTTTTTTGCTCTTTCCATAAAAAAAGTAATATTTTAAAAACCGTTGCCATGTTAAAATCTTTTATATCAAAACCTGTATATTTCTGAACTTTCTCCAATCGGTAAATTAATGTATTCCTATGAATATATAAACATTTTGCACTTTCACTTATATTAAGACCACAGTTAAAAAATACATCTATAGTTCTTATCATTTCATCATCCAATTTATTAAATCCATCATTGAATTGATTTACTAAAATCTTTTTTTTCCCTTCATCAATGCTATCCACTATATCTTCAAAAACAAGGGAAGTTTCACCAAGTATCTTTGTTGTTATATTAAACTTTTGAGCTAATATTATTTTCTTCATACAACCATCAACAACTTTGCTCAGGTTTTCATACCCCTCAACAATACTGTAAGAAATTATAGAAGTTTCCCTTAGATTATATTCCAATGTTTCCTTTATGCTAGATGCATGTTCATATTCATCCTCTAAATCACCTAAGATTAATATCTTGCCTTTATAGACAACAATTGTTATGTTTTCCTCTCGATATCCATCCTGTATTAATGATATGCTTTCATCTAAATTATTATTAACATTTATTAATATTAATTTGAACTTATTCATTAAAAATGGATATGCCTCTTCAACTTCCTTCTTGGTTACTCCCTTGTTTTCAATAATGTTTTCAATAATATTATTTCTTTTAATAATATCTCTCTTAATAGTGGTTACTATATAATTTTCTAGAAGAGATAATGCCTTTTCATCTTCTTTACATATTCTTAATGTTAAAGTTTCTTCATATACTTTGAAAATTTTTTCTAAATAAGTTGTTTTAATATAAAAGTTTGGTGATGTATAAATGTCACCTTTTTCATTTTTTAATTTAAAAGAAATCTGTGCAATATCGCTAATCTCTTGTAAGAGTTTACTTATATTTTTCATTTACACACCTCAAACCCCATTTTCTTTCTATATGATTCTTAATTCCGTTTCTTTATCAAAAACATGAATCTTATCCACATTTATATGAATTTTAGCATTTTCTCCTACCTTTAATTTTGTTGTTCCATCTACTCTAACAGTCAAGCTTGTACTTCCGTCTTTAGTATAAATATAGCTCTCTGCTCCCATTAATTCAATAACATCTACAGATACTTCTATTGTTTCTTCTGGATTTTCTTTTATTTTTGAAACATTATCATCTAAAGCTTCTGGTCTTACACCAAATACCAACTTCTTGTTCTCCACATTATTTTCTTTTAGTATTCTTGCACTCTTTTCTGGTAAAAGAATCTTTTGTCCCTCAAAATTAGCATATGCTTTACCACCTTCAAATAATACATCTCCATTTATAAAATTCATTTGAGGACTACCAATAAAGCTTGCTACAAACATATTTTCTGGATAATTATATATATTTTGAGGTGTATCCACTTGTTGAATTATTCCATCCTTCATAACTACGATTCTTGTACCCATAGTCATAGCTTCTGTTTGGTCATGAGTTACATAAATAAATGTTGTCTCTAACTTTTTATGTAACTTAGCTATTTCAGTTCTCATTTGAACTCTTAACTTTGCATCTAAGTTAGATAATGGCTCGTCCATTAAGAATACTTTTGGGTTTCTAACAATTGCTCTTCCTAAAGCAACCCTTTGTCTTTGTCCACCTGATAAAGCCTTAGGTTTTCTGCTTAAAAGAGTTTCAATATCTAATATTTTAGCAGCTTCTTTTACCTTTTCCTCGATTTCAGCCTTTGGCACTTTTTTTATTTTTAGTCCAAATGCCATATTGTCATATACAGACATATGAGGATATAATGCATAGTTTTGGAATACCATTGATATATCTCTCTCTTTTGGTTCTACATCATTTACTAGTCTGTCTCCAATAAATAATTCTCCTTGAGATATTGACTCAAGTCCTGCTATCATTCTTAATGTAGTAGATTTACCACATCCAGAAGGTCCTACAAAAACTATAAATTCCTTATCTTCAATTTCAAGATTAAAATCTTTTACTGCTGCAACATCTCCAGGATAGATTTTATATATATTTTTTAACGAAAGGTTTGCCATAATTTTACCCCCTTGACTTTTATTTCTTATAGTATACCTCTAAATAACGTTTACATCTAGTAGCAATACATACAAACTCTTCAAAAGTTTTTTGTAGAAACTTCTAAAGAGTTTGTAAAACATCTATATTTTATTGATTCATTCGTCCATATATATAATTAATATGAGAAATTTTATTAGCTAGTTCTTCTGTTAAGCTTTCTTTTTTCACTCTCCAACTCCAGTTTCCTCCAAAGCTAGATGGTAAGTTCATCCTTCCTTCATTACCTATATTAAGAAAATCTTGCATCTGTGCTATTGCTACATCTGCCACACTTGACCATATGCCTCTAATAAGCCCCCAATTATAGCCTTCTTCTTTATTTAATCCTAAATATACTTCTGCATTTTTAACATCATTCTTACTTCCTGTTTTTTCATACCATCCTAAACACGTATCATTATCATGAGTTCCTGTATATGCTATACAATTATTAATATATCTGTGTGGTAAATAATTATTATTAATTGATCCATCAAAGGCAAATTGCAAAACTCTCATTCCAGGAAATTTAGTTTCTTTAACAAACTTTATTGCTTCTTCAGATAGATATCCTAAATCTTCTGCTATAACTTCAATATCACCAAGATTCTTTTTTATTACATCAAATAAATTCATAGCTGGACCTTTTCCCCAAGATCCATCTTTAGCTGTTTTTTCACCATAAGGAACCTGCCAATAAGATTCGAATCCTCTAAAGTGATCTATTCTTAATACATCATAAAGTTTTAAACTTTGTTTTATTCTAGAAGTCCACCATTTATATTCTGTACCTTTCATATATTCCCAATCATAAATGGTATTTCCCCACAACTGCCCAGTAGGAGAAAAATCATCTGGTGGACATCCTGCTACAAGTTTAGGTTTTAATGTTTTTTTGTCTATCTCAAAATCATTAGGATTACTCCATGTATCAACACTATCTTCTGAAACATATATGGGTATATCTCCTATTATTTGTATATCTAATGAATTAGCATATTTTTTTAATTTCTCCCATTGAGTAAAAAATAGATATTGTACAAATGACCAATACTCTATTTCTTCACTTAATTCATTTTTGTATTTTGCTAATGCTTCTGGTTTTCTTTCCTTGATATCAGTATCCCAATTGTACCAACTATTATAATTAAACTTTGCTTTTAAAGCCATATATAGACTATAATCTTCCAACCAAAAATCATTATTTCTTTTGAATTCTTTTAACTTTTCTTTTAAGTTATTCATATTTTTATAGTGCTCAAATGCTTTTCTAAGCACTTTATATTTTGCATTATATATTAACCCATAGTTAATTCTTTCTCTATTATCATAATAAGTTTCTAATTTATATTCTTCATCATTCAATAGCCCCTCATCTTTTAATTTATCAAAGTCAATGAAATATGGATTGCCAGCAAATGCTGTAAAACATTGATAGGGGGAATCTCCATATCCAGTATGCCCTAAAGGTAGTATTTGCCAGTAGGTAAATCCAGCCTTTTTAATGAAATCCACAAATTTATAAGCTTCATCACCTAATGCACCTATCCCAAATTCTCCTGGGAGTGAAGATATATGCATTAAAACCCCAGCGCCTCTTCTCATAATATTGCCTCCTATTTTTAATATTCTACAAAGCCTTCCAATTTTAGTTATTCCCCTAATTTTTCTTGTAATTCTAAATAAAAAAAAGCCCATATACTAAATTGATATATTAGGCTTTTAATCATTTTTATCTTATAGTCTTCTTGCTTCATTTTAACTATAGTTTATTTTATTATTAAGTTTTATATTTTATTACTACTAAGGAACAATCAAAAAAATAACAAGTCAATCTGCCAGACTATTTTCATGTCCCTAACCTATAGTCTTTAATAAATTTGACATTTCTATTGCTGTTACTGCAGCATCATATCCTTTATTTCCTGCTTTTGTTCCAGCTCTTTCAATTGCTTGCTCAATAGAATCTGTAGTAAGTATTCCAAATACAACTGGTTTTTCTTCACTTAATGAAACTGATGCAATCCCTTTAGATGCTTCTGCACATACATAATCAAAATGTGGTGTTGAACCTTTTATAACTGCACCTAAACAAATTACAGCATCATATTTATTAGTCTTTGCCATCTTTTTTGCTACTAATGGAATTTCAAATGCACCTGGAACCCAAGCAACTTCTATATCTTCTTCTTTAACTCCATGTCTTTTTAATCCATCTAAAGCTCCGCCTAATAATTTTGATACAATAAATTCATTAAATCTTCCTACTACTATTCCAACCTTTAATCCTTCTGATACTAAATTTCCTTCATATACTTTCATCTTTTTTCTCCCCTTACTCTTAATAATATTTCAACATATGGCTTAATTTTTCTTGTTTTGTTTTTAGATAAAATTCATTGTTTTCATTAGCTTCTATCTGTATAGGAACTCTTTCAACTACTTCTAAATCATATCCACTTAATCCATTTATCTTTCTTGGGTTATTTGTAATAAGTCTTATTTGTTTTACTCCTAAGTTCTTTAGAATTTGTGCTCCAATGCCATAATCTCGCATATCTGCTTTAAATCCTAATTTTAAATTTGCTTCAACTGTATCATATCCTTCATCTTGAAGTGCATAAGCTTTAAGCTTATTTATTAAACCTATTCCTCTTCCTTCTTGTCTCATATATAAAAGTATTCCACTTTCTTCTTTAGCTATCATTTTCATAGCTAAATCATATTGTTCACCACAATCACATCGTCTAGAGCCTAATGCATCACCTGTTAAACACTCAGAATGAACTCTCACTAAAACTGGTGAATTTTCATCTATCTCTCCTTTTACTAGAGCTACATGATGTTCTCCATTTAATTTATTTATGAATCCATATATAACAAAATCACCATATTTTGTAGGCATTTTTGTCTTTACAACTCTTTCTATTAATTCTTCACTTTTTCTTCTATATGCTACTAATGCTGCTACAGTAATAATTTTTATATTATGCTTTTTAGAGAATTCTATAAGTTCAGGTGTTCTTGCCATTGTTCCATCTTCATTCATAATTTCACATATAGCTCCTGCACCTTTAAGTCCTGCAAGTTTTGCTAAATCTACAGCTGCTTCAGTATGCCCTGTTCTTTTTAACACTCCACCTTTTTTAGCTGCTAGTGGAAAAACATGCCCTGGTCTTCTAAAATCTTCTTTTTTAGCTCCATCTTCAATTGCTTTAGTTATTGTCATACTTCTTTCAAATGCAGAAATTCCTGTTGTAGTATCTACATGATCTATAGATACTGTAAATGCTGTCTCATGATTATCTGTATTTTTTTCTACCATTTGATTTATTTCTAATTCTTTAAGCCTTTCTTCTTCCATTGGCATACAGATTAACCCTCTGGCATGCATAGCCATAAAGTTTACTATTTCAGGAGTACATTTTTCTGCTGCTACTATTAAATCCCCTTCATTTTCTCTATCTTCATCATCAATTACTAGTACCATCTTTCCATCTTTAATATCTTCTATAGCCTCTTCTATACTATTAAATTTATACATACTATCCTCTCCTTACATAAAGCCATTTATTCTTAAAAAGCCTTCATCTATACTAGTCTTTTTCTTTTCTTCTTTATTTATAAATAACTTTTCAATATATTTTCCAACAATATCACATTCAATATTAACTTTCTCTCCAATACCTTTCATTAATAGAACAGTTTCCTTAGCTGTATGAGGAATTATAGATACTTTAAAACTTTTATCATCTACATATGCAACAGTTAAACTTATTCCATCTATTGCTATAGAGCCCTTTTCTACTACATATCTAAGTAAACTTTCTTCTAATTTTATCTGAAACCATGTAGCATTATCTTCCTTTTGAATAGATATTATCTCTCCAATTCCATCTATGTGTCCACTAACTAAATGTCCACCTAATCGATCTTGTAAACTTAGTGCTCTTTCAAGATTAACTTTACTGGATTTTCTTAATTCTCCTAGGTTGCTCCTTCTTAATGTCTCAGCCATTACATCTGCCTCAAAAGCATCCCCATTTATATTTGTAACTGTAAGACATACACCATTTGTGCAAATGCTATCACCCAATCTAGTGTTTTGTAGAACTTTATTTGCTTTTATAACAAGAACAGATGATTTTTCTCCATTTTTTATTGATTTGATTTCTCCTAGTTCTTCTACTATTCCTGTAAACATGGATTTTCCACCCTCTTTTCTATATATCCCTCTATCAATACATCTTCACCCACATATTGAGTAGATAATTTTTTTAGCTTAAAGGCATCTTTTAAATGTTCAACACCCTTTCCTCCTACTGTTGATTTGGATATATCTCCACCAAGTATCATTGGTGCTATATATATTTGAACTTTATCAACTACACCTTGCTCAAGTGCTGAAAAATTTACTGTTGAACCACCTTCTAAAAGCACACTATCTATATTTAATTCTCCAAGCTTTTTCATTAAATCTTTTAGATTAACTCTTCCATCTATATCATCAGTTAATAGTATATTTATCCCCTTTTTCTCTAGCATTATTCTATTTTCTCTAGGTGCATTATTTGTTGCTACTACTATTGTTTTTACTTTTTTTGCACTTTGAACAATTTTTGAAGACATAGGAATTCTTAGATTGCTATCTAAAATTATTCTTATTGGATTTCTTCCACCTTCTATTCTGCATGTAAGTTCTGGATCATCTTCTACAACTGTATTTACTCCAACCATAATAGCTGAATAGTTTATCCTAAGCTTATGAACTTGTTTTCTAGATTCTTCTCCTGATATCCACCTGGACTCACCTGTATATGTTGAAATTTTTCCATCTAGAGACATAGCTGTCTTCATTAAAACAAAGGGTATTTTTGTGGATATATACTTCATAAATATTTCATTAATTTTATTGCATTTTTTCTCTAAAACTCCAACTTTCACTTCAATCCCAGCATCTTTAAGTTTTTTAACACCATTACCTGCAACCAGAGGATTAGGATCTAAAATTCCTATAACAACTTTAGCTATTTTCTTTTCTATTATTAAATCTGCACAAGGTGGAGTTTTCCCATAATGTGAACAAGGTTCTAATGTAACATACATAGTAGCACCTTCAGCTTCTTCTGAGATATTATTAAAAGCTTCCACTTCAGCATGAGGTCCTCCATATCTTTTATGATATCCTTCACCTATTATTTTTCCATCCTTTACAATAACAGCTCCCACAACCGGATTTGGGCTTACAAAGCCTCTCCCCTTCTTTGCTAAACTCAAAGCTAATTCCATATACTTTTCATCCATAGGTTTATTCTCCTTTCTTTATTATTTATTATTCTTCAAGACATATAGCTTTAATCTTAAAATAAAAAAACTCGAGTAAAGTTACTCGAGGCAAATTAAATATATAAAAATTTTTCATATAAAAAAGCTCTGAAATATAAATATTTCAGAGCAAATATTACAAAAATAATATAATTTAATTATATTTATTACTATCTTCTTTCATCCAGACTTTACTGTCGGCCTCGGAATTTCACCGAATCATGCACATAATGGCTCGCGGGCTATACCGCCGGTAGGGAATCACACCCTGCCCCGAAGAATTATTCAATTTATGTTTATATAATATTCCCTTTTTTTGATAATGTCAATATATTACTACAAATTTATTTTATCCGATAGCTAGCATCCGTAACACTCCCCCTTCTTCAAGTGGGAGATAACGGCTACACGCTCCTGGATAAGTTCAACTAAATTCAGCTGGAGTTAAAACTCCACCTGAAAAGTTTCACTTTATGCTATTAAATGCATTTTCTAAATCTTCTATAAGATCATCAACATGCTCTGTTCCTACAGAAACTCTAATCATATCCTTTGTAACACCAGCACCCTTTTGTTCCTCATCCGATAATTGTTGATGTGTAGTTGAAGCTGGATGAATTACTAATGACTTAGAATCTGCTACATTTGCAAGTTGAGAGAATATTTCTAAGCTATCTATAAATTTACGAGCTTTTCCTTCTCCACCTTTTACTCCAAAGGTAAAAATTGATCCTGCCCCCTTTGGTAAGTACTTCTTAGATAACTCATAATATTTATTGCCTTCTAAAGAAGGATAGTTTACCCATGATACTTGTTCATGAGATTTTAAATATTCTACTATCTTTTTAGTATTTTCAATATGTCGGTCTACTCTAAGAGAAAGAGTTTCAAGCCCTTGTAATAATAAGAATGAATTAAATGGACTTATACAAGCTCCTGTATCACGTAGTAATTGTACACGTGCTTTTGTAATATAAGCTGCTGCTCCAATATCATGAGCATATCTTAATCCATGATAACTTGCATCTGGTTCAGTAAATCCTGGAAATTTATTATTTTGTGTCCAATCAAATTTACCACCATCAACAATTATTCCTCCTATTGAAGTTCCATGTCCTCCAATAAACTTGGTAGCTGAATGTACAACTACATCTGCACCATATTCTATTGGTCTAAGTAAATATGGTGTTCCAAAAGTATTATCTACTATTAAAGGGATTCCATGTTTATGTGCTATTTTGGCTACTGCTTCTATATCAACTACATTAATTCCTGGATTTCCTATTGATTCTATATATAATGCTTTAGTCTTTTCATTAATTGCTTTTTCAAAGTTTTCTGGTTCATCTGGATCTACAAAGGTTGTATTTATCCCGAGTTTTGGTAGTGTTGTTGAAAATAAATTATAGGTTCCACCATATAATGTTGATGCTGCAACAATTTCATCCCCAACGCCAGCAATATTTAATACGGAATAAGTAATAGCTGCTGAACCACTTGCTGTTGCTAATGCTCCAACTCCACCTTCTAGAGCTGCTATTCTTTGCTCAAATACATCGCTAGTTGGATTCATAATTCTTGAATAAATGTTTCCACTTTCTTTTAGCCCAAAAAGATTTTCTCCTTGCTCTGTATTGTCAAAGACATATGATGTTGTTTGATATATTGGTACTGCCCTAGACTTTGTTGTAGGATCAGGTACCTGCCCTGCATGCAATTGTTGTGTTTCAAATCTGTAATTTTTACTCATTTTAAACCTCCCCAATTTTTAAAAGCTTTTATATACTTTTAAGTTCAAAATTTAAACACTTAGTAACTTTATATGTTTAATACGATTGTATCAATATTAACTTATACTGTCAATAAATAATTGTTAATTTTGGCCAAAAAAATAGAGGGTTATTACCTCTATCTTTACAAATATATATTATTTAAAAATTGAATTCCTGTCTTGGTTTTAAAATACTTATCTCTAATTGATTTAATTTGCTCTTCTCCAATATTGTCTTCATAAATATTTACCAAGAAATCACTTTCTATAAGTATCTGATAATCTATTCCATCTATGTTTTTGTAAGTGTGATGATGACCAACTAAATAACATACCCTATTTATAATATCCTCATCAAAACTTAACTCTGACAGCATAAATTTAGCCACAGGAGGACCTTCTATTTCTTGATAATTACCAGCTGATGAATTATATTTTTCCTCACTAACCTTTATTCCAATGTCATGAACTATAGCTGATACTTCCAAAATATATTTAGTCTCTTCATCTAGTTTTTCTAATTCTCCAATGGATTTTGCAAAAGAGTATACTTTTAAAAAATGATTAACTCTCCTTGGGTCTAAACTATAATATTTTATCATCTTTTCTATTACTTCACTAGTTCTATTAATCATAACATTTTCCTCCACTGCATTATCCATTTTAAACCATATTATTCTTGCTTTGCAATAAGCATATCTTTCTCTTGAATATGTTCAACTAACCAATCACTTAAAAATTGTAATATATTCATAATATATTGATCTTGATTTTTATCAATTAAACTTAAATCCATATTATCTAATTTTTTAATAAATTGTTCATGTTCTACTTTTTGAGTAAACATCCTTTTAAAACCTATCTTTTCCATATAAGCTTCTTCTTCTTTAAAATGAAATTTAGTGTATTCTCTAAGTTCTTCCATTAATTGTACTACTTTATCATACTTATCAACTGTAAAATCATCTTTTAATAACGTGTAAGCTTTATCTGCTATTTCAAAAATCTTTTCATGTTGTTCATCAATAGATTTAATCCCTGTTCTGTATTCATCTTTCATCTCATACATAATAAAACACCCCTCATTAAATAAAGATATTACCCTAAAATTAATCATAGTTTTTTTATATTATACATTATAGTATCTTCTTTGTATATTCTCTGCTTATTGCTCTATAATTATTAATACTTATTCAACTGTTCTCACTGTCATCTTCCCTATTTTTATTCTGTATTCATCCAAATTAAATAAAATAAATGCTGCTACTAATATTACATCTGCACCCCAAACAGCCCTTATTCCAACCTTTAAAGTTATCGCTCCTCCTATTATTGCTCCAATAAGAAATGAAATTATAATAATTCCATATCTAATTGCCTTAATGGCTTTTTTTCTATCTCCATCCTTTATTGCTTCATATGCAACTTGTGAAGCTGTACGTAAATTTCCTGTACACATAGCTGTGTTATATGGTGACCCTACCAATTTTCTAAAGGATTGAACTTGAAGTGAAGCAACAAATGAAATTATTACTGTAACTATTATGTCTGGAACTGAAATAGATATAAATCCCACAAAAAATAATGTTAATATTTCAATACCTAGTATAACTCTTTCTGTATCTATTATTTCTTTATGTACATATATGTTTTTAATTTTTTCTACTACTATAACTCCTAATATAAAGGCAATAATAGGTGGGACATGCAATAATGCTTGACCCCAATTTCCAATTGATGCTTCAACTCCTACCATTACAATATTTCCTGTTTGAGCATTGGCAAATACTCCATTCCTAGTTATATATGTATATGAATCTAAAAAACCACCTACTAGTGCAAGAAGTATCCCAAGTCTAAGAGACTGAGAAGTAATTGTATGGATTTTAATTTTTTTCTTTTGAAACTTTTCTATCAACAATTTAAATATCTCCTTTTATTTACTCTAATAATATTTTATCAGCTATTGCATTTATATAAAGGCTGATTATTGCTGATATATTCCAATGTATTTAAACCTTATAAATATTTCTTGAATTAACACAAATTTATGTATTTTCATCATAGTTTTTGGCTTGAACTTTTTATCTTACGACATAATATTTCACTTTCACGACTAAAACCTTTACAGGCATATACGAAAATGTTATTTTTATTTTGTGCTTGTATACAATTAACATTGATTTATGAAAACTATGTTTTCTACTCAATCTTATAATTAAGGAAATTAACTCTAATAGTTTCCTTAGCAAAGACCCAATTAACATGGGTAACTTCCAAAAAATAACCCTGATAACATGTTACAAATATGGAAGATATCCTTCATGAACAATGCTAATAAATAATACCAATTATAAAATGAGCTATCTTAAAATAGGACGAATTCAAACTTTCTATTTTAGGATAGCTCATTTTATTATATTTCTTTAATAAATCTTTGACACAAAAAATTATTGGAGTTATAATGAACACAGTTCATAAAGAGGTGAGATTATGCCAAAGATTTTAGAAAACCCAAAAGAATCCATACTATTATACGCAAAGGATATTGTTCTTACTGAGGGAATTGAAAACTTAACTATGAGAGAAGTCTCAAAGAAATCAGGTATTGCAGTTGGTACTATATATAACTACTTCCCTACAAAAAAAGATTTAACTATTGATTTAATTGAAAATTACTGGTATGAATATCTTTCTCTAGTAGATGAAGCAGATAAATCTTCAAGTGATTTTTTCTCAAAACTGCATAAAATTTTTAATGATATGGCTTTTTTTGTTGATACATTTAAGGAAGTATGGATAAAAAACACTTCTTCTGAATATACTATTGATGGTATAAATAGGAAAAATATTTTCTTAGATAAACTTACACAAAGACTCGAACACATAATTGAAAAAGAAAAAGATAAAAAAAATATAAACTTTTCTATGAGCTCATATATACTTGCTAAATTTCTAATTCTAAATTTTATGATGATGTCTCAAATGAAACAGTTTAATTATGATGATTTTGAGAAAATAATTAAAGATTATCTTTGTTCTTAGTAACAATATAAAACCACTGATTATTCATATTAGATATTTGATATGAATAATTTTATGAACTTAAATGAACATCGTTCATTTAATTTAAAAAATAATAAAAGGAGGAATTTCTATGCTTAAAAAAAATAAAACTTTAATTCTTATACTATTTATGCTAGGAATATTTATGGGAGCAATTGATACAGGTATTGTTTCTCCTGCAAGAACATTAATTCAAAATAGCTTTGGAATTGATCAAAGTCTTAGTACATGGATGATAACCTTGTATACTCTAATATATGCTATATCGATGCCTATAGTTAGTAAACTAGGTGATAAGTATGGTTATAAAAAAGCCTATGTTTTTGGAATAGCTACCTTTGGTATTGGTTCCCTTTTATGTGGTATCTCAAACTTTTATGGAACATTTGGTTTTTTTCTAGCCGCTCGTGCTATACAAGCAATTGGTGCTGGTGGAATAATGCCTATAGCTAATGCTGTAATTGGTAATAGTTTTCCTGAAGAAAAAAGAGGTTCAGCATTAGGGCTAGTTGGAATGATTTATGGAGTTGGTAATATATTAGGTCCAACTTTAGGTAGTACTATAATTGATATAGCAGGTTCATCTAATTGGGGATGGGTTTTCTTTATTAATGTACCTATAAGTATTATTATATTGTTATTGAGCACTAGCTTGGAAAATTCTAAATCATCTGAAGAAAGACCTATGGATCTTTTAGGTTCAATTACACTTGGTGGAGTTATAGCTAGCATTATGTATGCATTAACTAATTTAGATTTCTTTAATTTTATAGAAAGTATAAAATCAACCAATGTTTATCCTTATTTAATTATATTTATAATTCTTACACCAATATTAGTATTTGTAGAAAATAAAGCAAAAGATCCAGTACTAAATATTAAATACTTTAAAACCAAAGAAATGTTAGTAATTTTAATCATATCATTTATAGTTGGTGTTGGTATGATGGGTATGATATTTGTACCTCAATTTTCTGAAAATGTACTAAAATTAAAGGCTGGAAGTGGTGGTTATTTAATAACACTATTAGCACTATTCTCTGGAGTTGCAGCCCCTATAAGCGGTAAACTTATTGATAAGAAAAGTTCTCGTTTTGTTTTATCTATAGGATTTACTTTCACTATATGTGGAACCTTATTCCTTGGATTTATAGCTACTAAATTCCTTACATTTATAAGTGTATTTATTGGTCTTGCTTTAATGGGCCTTGGTGTTGGTTTTACTATGGGAGCACCCCTTAACTATTTGGTTCTTAAAACTGTACCTAAAGAAGAGAGTGCCTCTGGTCTTGCTACAATGTCACTTATGCGTTCAATAGGACTTGCTATTTCGCCAAGTGTAATGATAGGTTTTGTAGTAGAAGCCTCTAAGACTTTACAAACTAAGTTAATGGATACTGTTCAATCTAGTTTATCATCCTCCATGAATGGTATGCCAATTCCTTCTTCTGGAAACACAAGTACTGATGCTTTCAAATCACTTCAGAATGCAGATGTAACAACTGTTGTTGATATGCTAAAAACAGCATTTGAAAGCATTTTACCACCTCAAGTAAAACCTATTGTAATAAATGCACTTGATTCTATTAGTAGTTCAATTGTAGATACATTTCAAAGTGTTGTAAATTCTGGTTATAGAAATATGTTTATAGCTGCTGCTATAATTGCTGCTGCTGGATTAATAGCAACTCTATTTTTAAATAAAAATTCAAAAGAAGAAAAAGCTTCTTAACCCTAAAAACAGACTTACCCAAAAGTAAGTCTGTTTTTAATTTAACTTTTTTCAGTAATATCAACAGGATTTGATATTCTATCACTAAAATAATCAATATATATCTTTTTATTATTATCTAAAGTTGCGTAATAAACATCTTCTATATTTTTTACTCCCATCATTTTTAACTGACTAGTTAACCAATTAACTGATACTCCTCTTTTTTCTAAGTTATCATAAATTATCTTTCCAGTTACTATGATATCTGTAACTAATTCTTCTTGTGCTACCTGTAAATTCATATCTTCCACTTTTATATTTTCCTTATTAGCAACCTTTAAAACACTTACTTCTCCTGTGGTTTCTAAAATTGCATACTTAACATCTTGAAGATTAAATATATCTTTTTTTCTTAATAAATGATTTAAGTCGTCTACTGTATATTGAAATTTGGATAAATTTCTTTCAAAAATATGCCCATCTTGTACTACAAGAACAGGCTCTCCATCAATTATCTTTGAAAAAGTTCTACTATTCTTACAGACATAAGACATAATAAAAGTTAAAATTCCAAATAAAAATAATCCTACAATGTGTCCTCTTGATGCCTGCCCTAAATCTGTTGCTACAGTAGCTGCAATAGAACCAAATGTAATACCATTTATATACTCATATAGTGTTAATTGTGCTACTTGTTGGCGTCCTAAAATTCTAGTAATCAATAGTATTGCAAAAAAAGCTATAAGTGTTTGTAATACTATATCAATTATTTCTTCCATTCCCATCACTCTTTCGTATATATTTTTTTCATTCATTTAATACTAATAGAGTTAAACAAATTATAAAAAATTATGCAGGAGGAATTATTATGTCGTTAGGAATAAAAACTATTGTTACAATTTTATTTATAATTTCAGTATTTGCAATATTGTCCTTTTTATATAAGAAGAAAAAGATATAAGGGACAATCAAAAAAATAACAAGTCCCTAACTTAAATAATCGTATATTCTTGCCAAACTCTGATAATACTAAATTCATGAATTTATTTATGGAGTTGATTGTAAATGACAGTAGGGTCAAAGGTAAAACAAACTTTAGCTAATTTGAAAGGTATCGAAAGTACTTTAAGAATTTATTCAATTCAAAGTAGCAATAAAGATGAAGTTATGGCATATAAAAAAGCTCTTCAAACTACTGAATCAGTTATTAATGATATTGAAAATAGAATTAAAACATTAGAGTTTGAAGAACCACAATATAAAGGAAATTAAGAAAGGAAGAGATTATGCAACCTTGGATTATAGTTCTACTAAGAACTTCAATTATATTCTTTTTAACTTTTGCTGTAATTAGACTCATGGGAAAAGTAAACTTATCAAATATAACGCCTTTCAAATTTGTAAGTTATGTTGTAATTGCTATTATTTCTTCATTTATCTCATTAGGTTTAATAGAAAATTTTGTTTTTGGTCTCTTATCATTAGCCCTTTGGGTGGTATTTTCATTAGCTCTAGATTATTTATCCTTAAAAAGCAAATGGGTTCATGACCTTGTAAATGGAAAAGATACTGTTCTAATTAAGAATGGAAAGATTATGGAAGAAAACTTAATGGATGTAAAGTTTACTGGTGAAGAATTACTTAAAGCATTAAGAACAAAAAATATCTTTAACTTAGCTGATGTAGAATTTGCAGTTATGGAATCTACTGGAGAAATTAATGCTTTATTGAAATCAGATAAAAAGCCATTAACTGCTCATGATTTAAAACAAAAAGTTGCACCATTATCTGAACCTCAGGTAGTAATCATGGATGGAAATATATTGCATGAATCTTTATGTAATAGAGGTTTAACTGAGGAATGGTTAAAAACTCAATTATCAACCTTAGGCGTATCTTTAGATAATGTATTTATAGCTCAAATAGATTCTTCTGGAGATTTATATGTTGATTTATTTGATGATTCAATAGATCTTCCTAGCCCTCAGATTAAAGAGTTACTTTATGCAAATATATCTAAAGCTCAAGCTGATTGTATTTCTTTCTCATTAGAAACAAATAATCAAAAAGCTAAAGATATGTATTCAACTGATGCTAAAAAATTAGAACAGATAATGAATAGTCTAGAACCATACTTATTACGTTAGAAGGTGATGTAATTTGTCTAATAAAAAAAAGAAAAAACTTACTCCCGTTCAACAAGAGTTTCAAGATTTAGCTAAAGAAATAGAACCTAAACGTCCTGTTATCAAGAATTGTTTAAGAGCCTTTTTAGTAGGAGGGATTATTTGTACCATAGGTCAAGTTTTTCAATATTTTTTTGTTTCTTATTTTGGATTTACAGAAGAATCTGCTGGAGCTCCTACTTCTGCTCTTTTAATAATTATTTCAATTTTATTAACCGGTTTTGGAGTATTTGATCATATTGCTCAATGGGCAGGTGCTGGTACTGCTGTTCCTATTACTGGATTTGCAAATACTATGGCTTCTGCTGCTATTGAACATAGTAGTGAAGGTTATGTTTTAGGCGTAGGTGGAAATATGTTTAAACTTTCTGGTTCAGTAATAGTTTATGGAGCTTTTTCAGCTTTTGTTGTTACAATTATAAAATTAACAATCAAATGGTTAGGTGGGATGTAAATGCTAAAAGGTCATCAAACATGGATTTTTGATTCTAAACCAGTAATAATATCTTCTGCTGCAGTTGGAGGTCCTTTTGAGGCTAAAGGTGCATTAAGTGAAGACTTTGACTTTCTACATGAAGATGTATGGCTTGGTCAAGACAGTGTTGAAAAGGCAGAACAAAAGTTATTAGAGCAAGCTGCTGAAAGAGCTGTTACTAAAGCTAATATGAAAAAAGAAGATGTAAATTTTTTTATCAGTGGAGATTTAATGAATCAAATAATTTCTAGTACATTTACAGCACGTACTTTAGGTATACCATACTTAGGAGTTTTTGGTGCTTGCTCTAGCTCAATGGAAAGTCTTGCTTTAGCTTCTTTACTTATTGATAGTAAAGCTGCTAAATATGTACTTGCAGGAGCTTCAAGTCATAATATGACTTCTGAAAAACAATTTAGATATCCTACAGAATATGGTGCCCAAAAACCTCCTACTGCACAATGGACAGTAACTGGTGCTGGTGCTGGATTAATAGCTCAAGAAGGTATTGGCCCTAGAGTAAACTGTGCTACTATTGGTCGAGTAGTTGATATGGGTCTTACAGATCCATATAATATGGGAGCTGCCATGGCCCCTGCTGCAGTAGATACAATAGAAGCTCACTTTAGAGATTTAAATATAGATCCATCCTATTATGATCTTATCGCTACTGGGGATTTGGGGAAAGTTGGTCATAAAATTGCTACAGAATTATTGAATAAACATGGACTTAAAATTCCTTCTGATATCTTTACAGATTGTGGACTTTTAATTTATAAGGATGATCAACCCGTAATTGCTGGTGGAAGTGGATGTGGATGCTCTGCTACTGTTACTTATGGTCATTTTCTAAAGCGTATGAAAAAGGGTGAATTAAAAAGAATATTAGTTATTGCAACTGGAGCTTTAATGTCCCCTTTATCATATCAACAAAAAGAAAGCATCCCTTGTATAGCTCATGCTGTATCTATAGAAATATAAAGAGAGGTGTTGATTTAACTTGATGACATTTATTTGGGCTTTTTGTGTAGGTGGTCTAATATGTGTAATTGGTCAGATAATGATGGATGTATTCAAGCTTACTCCTGCTCATACTATGAGTACATTAGTTGTAATAGGTGCCATACTTGGTGGTCTAGGATTATATGAACCATTAATAAAATTTGCAGGTGCAGGAGCTTCTGTTCCAATTTGTAGTTTTGGAAACTCTCTTGTAAAAGGAGCTTTGATGGAAGCTCAAGAAACTGGAATTATTGGTGTACTTACTGGTCTATTTGAAATAACTAGTGCTGGTATTTCTACTGCAATAATTTTTTCATTTATAGCATCATTATTATTTAAACCTAAAGGTTGATATTTGAAGGGAGGTGTATTATATGACAGTTGGAACTCAAATGCAACAAGCAATAGCTGGTATTCAAAGTGCAGCAGCTACAATGAAAACTTTTGCTTTAGAAACTCAAGATAAGCAAGCAAAACAACAATTTCAACAAATTGCAGATCAACTTGACTGCTCACTTGAAACATTAAAACAAAGACAACAATTTATAGAGGAACAAGAACCTCAATATAAGCAAAAATAGGAACTTGCAAATTTTTATTGCAAGAGAATAGAGAGGAATATATCCTCTCTATCACTTTATATTTTAAACATTAAATTTGCTAGCTGCTACTGTTATATCTTCTGATATTTTAGCTTGGCTTTGAGATGCCTTTGACACCTCATCCATAGAGGTTGTTATTTCATTTACCTTTCTTAATATATCTTCAGAACTTGTTGCTGATTCAACTGTAGTTGAAGATAAAGTTTCCATTGCAACAGATACTTGATCTATAACAATTTTCATTTGTTTGGATGAATCAGCTATATCACTTGCCATATTATTCACAAAATCTGCATCCTTTTCATATTGAATTCCTACATTCATAAGAAGTTCATAACTTGGTTTTACTCCAGTTTCAAGATAGTCTAAAACTTCTTTACCACTATTTGATAAATTAGAAAATGCTAATTCAATTTTACTTACCATATCTTGAATATTTGAAACTGCTTGTGAAGATTGCTCTGCAAGATTTCTTACTTCATCCGCTACAACAGCAAAACCTTTACCCATTTCTCCAGCTCTTGCAGCTTCTATAGCAGCATTTAATGCTAGAAGATTTGTTTGTTCTGCTATATCTCCAATAGAATCTGCCATTACAGTTATATCTTTTACAACTTTCCCTTCATCTATTGCATTTAAAATATTTAATCTATTCTTTTCATATATCTCGTTACCCTTTTCTATATTCTTAGTTGCTTTTTCTCTAATTTCCTTTGCTCTTTCCTTAATTTCAATGGCTGACTTAAAGCTGTCATTAGCCTTATTAGTTAAGATATCAGTTTCATTTGCTATTTCTTCAGTTGATGCTGTAATTTCTTGTGTTGTTGCACTTAAATCTTGAATACCTCTAGTTATATATTCAGTAGATTCATTAACTACATCCATACTTGAAGATACTTCTTCTGCAGTAGCTGATAACTCTTCACTAGCAGCATTCATATTACTAGTCCCATTTATTATTTCTGATAAGAGCTCCTTCATATTGTCTTTTGCCTTGTTTAATGCCTTGGCAAGATCCCCTATTTCATCTTTTGAATCTATCTCTACATCTTTGGTTAAATCACCATTTCCTAGATCTTCAGCAAATAAAAGTGCTTTCTTTATTTGCTTTGATATAATAATCGCTATAAATGATCCTAATATCATTGCAACTATAAATCCAAACACTGCTATAGATATCATTATTAATTTAGCTCTATTGTATGTATCTACATTTGATGCAGATATTAAATCCGCTTCTTTTACTGCATTATCATTAAGCGTTCCTAATCCTTCAAATAAAGTAGCTCTAGCACTTGATGCTGATGAAATTGATTTTTGAGCTTCTCTTAATTCTCCTGAAGCCCCTAAACTAGTAACTTTTTTTGCCATATCTAAATATGTTTTTGAGGCACTTTCTATCTTTTCAAATGTTTCTTTATCATTTTGCCTATCTTCTTCACTCTTGTTCTGTCTTACCCCTTCATTTTCACTTTTTACACTCTTAAACAATTCATTAATTCTTCCTGTTAAGTCATCTACCTCTTTAACTATTTCTTCATTCTCACCAGAATCTTTTCTTTCCTTATAAGCCATCTTAATTAATGCTGTTCTAACATCAGAATTTTATTCATATTGTTTAATCCAATATATCCTACAACTCCAATAAATAAGGCTAAGAAAGTAGTTAATGAAATAAATTTTGCCCTCATCTTTAAATTATTAAGTAGTTTTATCATTTGTATCCTCCTGTTTTTCGAATCAATCTTTAGTAATAATAATTCTCATACCAATTTATCGTAATGAATTCAAAAATCTTAACTATAAAATTTTCACTTCAAATCTCTTATGTTTAAATCGCAAAAAATTAAGGCTCCAAACATATTTTTCTGAAACCTAAAAATTTTATTTTATTGTAGTGCTTGAATTAAATTTAACCTTTTGTTATAATTTATAAGCAAACAGCAAAATTGCAGTTATTTTGTCAAAAAAACGGAGAAAAAAAACATATGAAGAAAAAACTTATTTCTATTATTTCAGTTATTATAGTTCTTTTAAGTACACTTTTTATGGTATCTTGTGCTCCAAGTAAATCTGATTATGAAGGAAACTGGATTGCAATAAGCGAAGAGGATGTAGAAATTTCTATTTCTATAGATTCAAATAATAAAGCTTCAATTGCCTTAATCGGTGATGATGGTACCCTTGATGGAAAGTTTGAAAATGGAAAAATAACATTCCCAGCTCTTGAAGAAAACCTTTCAATTACTTATGAAAATGGAGAAATTAACTTCCAAGGATTTGGAGGATACTCAGAAGCATTTAAATTTAAGAAAAAATAACTAGAACATGTTTCAAAATTACCTATATAGTAATTTTGAGACATGCTCTTTTTTTAATTTATCAATATATATCCTATGGGGAAACAACAGTTGATGTTCGTCCTATTCCATTTGCAGCATCTGTCAATCTTGTCCATGTGCCACAATTTACTATTCCATTTACATTTATCCCCTTCGCTTTTTGAAAAGCTCTAATTGCATTTTCTGTATTTACCCCATATACTCCATCAAGTGCTACTTTATAACCTAATGCATTTAATGCATCTTGTACTATAAAAACATAATTTCCTTTATTTCCTATAACTATACTTGGAAATCCACCTGCTGAACATGCAGGAAGCCCAAAACGATCATCAACATGCACCCATGTTGGTGTCAAAGACTTTGGTTCTACATAACTCCAAACCCCTGCTGCACTTGCAAAATTTCTAAGCCTATCCCTGTCTGTTGAATTTAGCGTTTGTCCCATATCAAAAGCTGTTCCTGCATAATGCTGAGACTGATCTGAATGACCACCCTCCCAGATTCTTTTAAATGCATAACCTACATATATTGGTCTACCCCATGAACGTCTAAAAACATTCCATGAATCAACAGTTTTTCTATTGGTCCACAAAACACTAGATTTTGATGATCCTCTGAATTCTCCAACAGTTAATGTAGTTCCTATACTATATGGTACAGGATCATATTCATTTCTATAATATTTTTCTATCCTATTATAGATTTCATTATAAATATATACTATAGCCAAAAGTCTTCCTCCAAAAAAAACAATTCTCATTTCATAATATGAATTATTCACTTTTTAGTTCAACCTATTTTTATGAAAATCATCTTTATATTTATCATATGGTATTTCACCCTTAACTAACTTTTCAATAATTCCTATATCTAAATTTTTATTTTCAATATCATATTTAATTTTTTCCAATTCCTTTGTATCTATTTTGCAATTAGCATACCTTTCAAGAAGTAATGGTATATATGAATTTGTATATTTTATATCTTGAATTATAGATTTTCTCTCCATATATTCATCTACATCAATAATTCCTGATGCATATTTTTCTTTTAATATATCAATTAATTTTATTATAAAAGGACTTGGTGTTGACTTCTTCCTTAATAATAAATATATTAATACACTAAATACTATTAAAAAAAATATCAAAACATAAAACCCATAAAACCCCATCCTCATATGATAACTCCGCATCATATTATACTTCCTCCCCATCATTTATAATTGGTAATGATACTATTATCTTTGTTCCTTCTCCTAACTCACTTTCTATATTTAATTCACCATTCAAAACTTTCACTAACTTTTTTGCTATTGAAAGCCCAAGTCCAGTTCCTTCTACATTTGCTCTTCTAGATTTATCTGATTTGAAAAAACGATCTCCCAAATACTTAATATCTTCTTTAGGAATTCCAACTCCATAATCTTTAATTTCAATATAAATATTTTTTTTATCTTTATATGTAATTACATCTAGTCTTCCTTCAACTTTTGAAAACTTAATTGCATTGTCTAAAAATATAATAAGTAGCTGTTTTAATTTATTATAATCACTCATTAAATTAAGCAACTCATTTGAAAGCAACAATTGTAAATCAATATTTTTTTCTCTTATTAGCACTCTAAGACTTCTTAATGTATCATTTATTAGCATATTAACATCAATCTTTGTAATCTCTGTATCTATGTTCCCTGATTCTAATTTACTTAAGTTTAATAAATCTTTAACCATTCTTTCAAGTCTATTGGTCTCTTTTATAATGGTACTACATACTTCCATTATATCTTCTGGATTAATTATGCCATCTAGAATTAACTCTAAATTTCCTTTTATAATAGTTAATGGAGTTCTAAATTCATGTGAAACGTTTGATACAAAATCTTTGCGCATTTGCTCAAGTTTCTCTTTCTCAGTTATGTCTTGAATAAGAATTACCCAACCTAATATATCATTAGAACTACTTTTTATTGGTGATATAGTTAATTCTAATGTTTTATCTTCATATTTCTTAATTACAGATTTTCTCTCACTTATAATTTCAAATTGTGACTTAATCTCTATATTTGATAGTATCTTCAATACTTCATTCTCTGATCTAATTGAAAGAATATTTTTAGCTGACTTATTTATATTGATTAAATTAAATTCTAAATCTAGAGCTAAAATACCATCACTCATACTTTTTATAATATTATTTAACTTATTTTTTTCTTCTGACAATTTTTCAATAGTATATTTTAGTTTTAATGATAACAAATCAAAAGAACTTGATAACTCACCTATTTCATCCTTTTGATATATATTTGTTTTTATTCCATATTGTCCTCTTGCAAGTTCTAAAGCTGCATTATTTATCTTCATTATTGGTTTAGAAATTCCTTTTGAAAAATAGTATCCTATAATACCAATAATAATTATTTCTCCAAATAATATTTCAATTAAATGAACAAAAAATTTATTCATAGAATTTGATAAATCACTTATTGAAGAATTAAGCATTACCACTCCACTAATCCTATTATTATTTTTTATTGGAGTTAATATTGTAATCATTTCTTCTTGATAGTAAGAATTGTACTGTTCCAGCTCTTCCACTTCTCCATTTAAAGCTTTATCTATAGCACTGGAATAATCTTCTTTTACATTTGTATCATCAATAAAATTAACATTTCTATTCTGATTCTCTCCTGCTGTTATAATTTCCTTGTCAGTGTTAATAATCCAAATTTTTGAATTATCAATTACTCCTAATAAATTTATAATTTTCACAAACTCATCTCGATTAGCAGCTTCATCAACATATGGCTCAAGTGTTTGTGATATAGCTAAAGCATGTTTTTTCATATTATTTTTTTTAATTTCATATATATTATTTTTAAATGTATTTAATGAAATTAATCCTAATATAAGTGTTGATATTATGACTATTGATAAGAATCCAACAGTTAACTTGAATGTAATATTTCTTTTAATCATCTTTTACCTCAAATTTATATCCCATTCCCCAAACAGTTTTAATATCCCAACTCTGTTCACTATTTAATTTTAATTTTGCTCTTATTCTTTTTATATGAGTATCAACTGTTCTTGGATCTCCAAAGTAATCTATCCCCCATATATTATCTAGTAAATCATCTCTCTTTATCATCTTGTTTGGGGCACTTGCAAGCATCCACAAAACTTCAATTTCTTTTTTTGTAAGGTTAACATCATTTCCATCTAATTTAACTGAATAATTATCAATATCTACTTCAAGTGAATCTAATTTAATTAAAGATAATTTATTATTTTGAATTGGATTAATTCTTCTAAGTATTGCTTTTATTCTTGCTATAACTTCGCCTGGACTAAATGGCTTTACAATATAATCATCAGCTCCTGAATCTAAACCTAGAATCTTATCTGCATCCTCACTTTTAGCAGTTATCATTATAATTGGAATATTGGATTGTTTTCTAATTCTATTACAGACTTCTATTCCATCCATTAAAGGCATCATAATATCTAATAAAACTAACTCAGGATTATAATGTTTAAACTTTAGCATTGCCTCTTCTCCATCAAGTGCAAATATCACATTGAAGCCTTCTTTTTCCAAATAAGGCTTCAAAATTCTAATAATTTCCATGTTATCATCAGCTATTAAAATACTCTTTTCTATTTTTATCACCCTCTTTAAATCCTTTAATATATATCTAAATTTTATCAGTTATATTAATTAAATTTGTGTCTTAAATATGTCTTATTATTTCACACTTAGGACACTTTTCAATTTAAAATTTGTTTTATCATTTTAGTATGCCCAACAAATTCAAAGCAAAAACGAGGAGGAATAAAAAATGAAAGGTAAAAAATTAATTTTAGGATTAGCTATAACTCTTACAATGGGATTAGGAATAACAGCATATGCAAGTAATGACTCTAATAACGCTACTCAATCAAATTCTACTACTGTTAGCTCTCATCAAAAAGCAGGACTTAAAAGAGCTACTGGTATGAGAGGATACGATTTTACTGAATCTATATTAAAGAATAAACTTGGTATGACAGATGAAGAAATATCAAATGGATTAAACTCTGAAAAGACAGTTTATGATTTAGCTAAGGATAAAGGTATGTCAGAGTCTGACTTTAAGGCTGCTGTACTTGAAGAAAAAAACAAGGCTATTGATAAAGCTGCTACCGATGGAACTATAACTAAAGAAGAAGGAGATTCTATAAAAGAAACTTTAAAGAATAACGCTGAAAATTGTATAGGGGTTCCTGGTGAAATGAGAAATCAAAATGGTAATGGAAAAGAAAGACATATGTCTGGAGGTATGAGAGGTACTGGAAACTGCACTAATGAATAATTATCTAAAGATAAATTTGATTTGAAGTGCTTCAGCTGGCATTTTCCCAGCATATTCTAAAGAATATATATTCTCAAGAATATTACCATATATATGGTGAAGAATATTTCCATATATATGGTTTCACTTATTTAACTATATACAAATATGTGTCCAAACTTCTATCCAAAGCATTTGAAACAATTTTCAAAAAATCTTCTAAATTATTCTCTATACTTGCAGATTCAAGAGCTTTCATATATTCATCTCTATCCTCATTTCTTATTATTGTTATTGGATATCCATTTCTCATCAAAATTAAATTCATTAAAAGTCTTGCTGTTCTTCCGTTTCCATCTATAAATGGATGAATATAAACATATCTAAAGTGGAATTCTGTTGCCAACTCTATTGGATGTATTTTATCTTTGTTTCCACTATACCACTCTAATAATTCTGTCATTTTTTCTTTTACTAAATAATGTTCCACTGGTCTATGCTTACTACCACTAATCAAAACATTGCTTTGTCTATACTCTCCAGCATTTTTATTGTCTATACTTTTTAATATTATATAATGAAGATTCTTAATTACCCCCTCTGATATGTTTAAATTCTTAATTACTATATCTTCAATATAATCTATTGCTTCTTTATGATTAATTACCTCAAGATGCTCTCTAAGACTTTTTCCTTTTCCTATGGTTAATCCATCTTCAAGTATTACTTTTGTTTCAGTTATTGTTAAAGTATTTCCTTCAATCGCATTAGAATTATAAGTTAATTCTACATCAAAATATTTTTTCAAGTTATTTAATGCTTCTTTATCTAAAGGTCTTTTACTATCTAATAATTTCTTTTTTCTATCTATTTCTAAAAACATAACTTCACTCCTACCTAATATGATTATGTCCATTTAAGTTAAATATATCACATTCTCTTGTGAACTTAACAGTTTTAATACATTTTTATTTTGTTACTTTTTTTAATCCTATATATCCCCAATATATAATTGGTATTGGAAGGATATAATACACATTTATTGATACTACTTCTATATTTTTCAACAAAAATGTTAATACATATAGTATTATAAAGCCTAGACTGAAACTACATACTATAATAATCTTTTTCCATTTAAATATTTGCTTTTTTGTAATATCAAAACTATTTTTACAGATATAATTTACAATAGCTATGCTTAAAATAATAATTAGAAACTCCTGCATTAACATATCTAATGTATAATCATAATTCAGATTGAAGTTACCTTTTATCATTTTAGGTAAATATATAGATATTAAATCTATAGTCAGCAGTATACAACTAGCTTGAATAAAAATTTTAAAACATTCTTTTAACTTATCAAATACAACTATTCTAGGATTCATTGCTAATATTATTTCATCAACAAACTTTTTAAAATCTTCTCCAATTGCACTTTCTATTGAATTTCCTTGCTCTTGGCAATCTAGAAATATTCTTAATATATCACTTATAACTTCTTCCTGCACTTCTTCGTTTAGCTTGCTTACTCTTAAATAACAAATCATTTCAAAATATATTTCATAATTCTCTTTAGTTAGGTTTTTACTAAATTCATTATTTTCTTTTCTTAAGACATCTACTTTACTCATTTTGAATTTCCTCCATAATTCTCAAATACCATATCTATACTATTTTTAAGCATATTCCAATTTTCATAAAAACTCTTTAGTTCTTCTTTTCCTAACTCAGTTAAGTTATAATATTTTCGTTTTGGTCCAAAGGCTGATTCTTTTTTTATTGAACTAACAAAACCATTTTTCTCTAGTCGTAAGAGTAAAGGATATATAGTTCCTTCACTAACTTCATCAAGTCCAAACTTTTTTAATCTTTCTGTTATTTCATAACCATATACCTCTTCATCACTAATGATCTTCAATATACAGCCTTCTAAAGTTCCTCTAAAGAATTGAGATTTATCTGCCAAGTTTTAATCACCTCTTTAACTATCTTGTACTACAAGTTACCTTAACTATATTGTACTGCAAGATAGTCTTTAAGTCAATAATTACCATATACAATTTAAAAAACACTTTTTGCAATATCATTAGCACTTATTCCTATGTGATTGATTAAAAATGCTTTATATAATATAAATAATCCAATTCACAATTTACAGAAATTAAATCTTATAAATCATAAAGGGGTATTGAAATGAGAGTTATATTTGAGAGATATCATGGTCTAGGTAATGATTATATTGTTTTAGATCCTAATAAAAATGGATTAAAATTAAATTCTGAAAGAATAAAATTAATTTGTCATAGAAATTTTGGAGTTGGTTCTGATGGAATCCTACTTGGTCCTATTTTAGAAGATGGCAAGATTAAATTGCGTATATTCAATCCTGATGGTAGTGAAGCTGAGAAAAGTGGAAATGGAGTAAGGATATTTTCAAAATATCTAAAGGATGCAGGATATGTAACAGGTAACTCTTTCACTTTATCTACTTTAGGTGGAGATGTTGAAGTTCACTATTTATCTAAAAGTGGAGATTTATTAAAGGTTTCAATGGGAAAAACAACTTTTTTAAGCACTGAAACACCAGTATCTGGGCCTGCTAGAGAAGTTATTGATGAGCCTATGATTTTTAATGATAAAGTATATAAATCAACATGCTTATCTATTGGAAATCCACACTGTGTAATCCCTATGGACAATATTTCAAAGGAACTTGCATGTGAATTAGGTCCATATGTTGAAACTTCTAATAACTTTCCAAATAGAATAAATATGCAACTATTAAAGGTTTTAGATAGAAATAATATTCAAATTGAAATTTTTGAAAGAGGTGCTGGTTACACACTTGCATCTGGTAGCAGTAGTTCAGCTGCAGCAAGTGCTGCTTATAGGTTAGGACTTATTGATAATAAGGTTACTGTTCATATGCCAGGAGGAAATCTTGATATAGAAATAAAACCTGATGGCTCAGTATATATGACAGGTCCAGTAAAAACTATTGGTTCAATAAGCTTATCTGATGAATTTATAAAAGAATTAATACAATTTTAAGTAGGGAGATTTATACAGGTATGGTTAGTATAGCTAGAATATCTACTAATGATTTAGAAAGCTTAGCAGATTTATATAAGGAACTTTTATATGTAGAAGCAAATCTTGAAAAAATGAAAAATACCTTTCAATGGATAGATTCAAATGATAATTACATTTTATTAGGAGCACGAGATGGCAACAATAATTTAGTTGGTTCTATACTTGGTATTATATGTCAAGATATTATTGGTGGTTGTCGTCCATTTATGGTTATAGAAAATGTAATAGTTAAAAGTAACTTTAGGAATCTTGGAGTTGGAAAGATTTTAATACAATATCTTGAAAATTATGCTCTCAAAAGAAATTGTTCTTATACCATGCTGGTATCATCATCTTATAGAAAAGAATCTCATAAATTTTATCAAGCAGTAGGATATGATATTGATGCTGTCCAAGGTTTTAAAAAATATCTATAAATAATACCACTAGAAAATATTATATTGAACTGCACCCCTTCTAGTGGTATTTTTCTATTTACATTTATTATAGACTTTTTCTTCCCACCAGCCAAAAGCTACTCTACCTTCAGCAGTTTCTTGTGTTTCTGGAGTTGATAAAAATATTAAAAAGTTTCCACCTTCACCAATCATTATTTTCCCATTTTCACTCTCCACTAATGTTGTTTCAGACTGAGCTCTCCTAACAAAAGCTTTTATTCCTCCTGTAGGATTTCCAATAACATTAGATGCATATTCTAATTTTACCTTTGGCTTAGGTGCTGGCTTAATAACTAAATTTGTAGGAGTTATAGGAGCTTGTTTAACATCAGATTTAGGTGGACTTGCATTAAACCAAAATTGTGCACGAAAAGTTGATCCTAAAACATCTGTTACAGTCCATACATTTACATGTAAAATAACCCCTGAGCCTATAGGATTGTACAATCTAGCCCAAGCACTTGTATTATTGCTTCCAAAAGTTAAATTATCAGCATATCCAATAAAGTATTTTCCAAGTATAGATTCATATAATTCAATTGGAGTACTAACATTTTTCAAAAGTGGTTCATATATATTTCTATAAATTATATCATTCATTGAAATTCCCCCTCTATTCATTATATTTTTATAGTTAACATATGGTGACAATATGACTTTAGAGACATAAAAAAAGACTAAGAAACCTAATTCTTAGTCCAATGTAACTATATAATATATTTTATTTCTTTATTTACAAATAACTCTTCTATTTCAGTTTTAAAAAATTCTTTTATTTCACCTAAATCTTCTTTACCATATACATACTTTCCATATCCAAATTGTCCAAATTTGAATTTACGCTCCTCATCTTTCATAGGCAAACTACTCTCTGGAAATACTTCAAGAATTCGATTCTTAGCTATTGTTGTATATCTATGAGATATAACTTCAAATGTTACTGGATACTTTAAATCACTTGGAAGTTTATCCTTTAATTCTAATAATAATTCATGATATTCTTCTTTCCAATTAGGATAAATAAAAACTGGTGCAATTAAATATCCCATTGGATATCCCGCTTTTGCTGCCTTAAAACTTGCTTCTAATCTTTTATCACGAGAAGCAGTAAAGTTTTCATATTGATTTATAACATGTGATGTATTTATGCTAAATCTTATTTCTGTATGCCCATTATGCTCCAGATTAAGCAATGAATCTACATCATTATATTTTGTTACAAATCTAAATCTAGAATTTTCATTATTGCCAAAAAACAAAATAGCTTTTTCTAGTGAATGAGTGTAAGCTTCAACTGGTATAGGGTCAGATGTAGCAGCTCCTTCAAATATGGTTGTCTCAGGTAATCTTTCTTCTATATATTTTTCAGCTTGATTTAAAATATCATCCATATTAACATGTACTTTTACAAAGGGTTTATCTCCCAATTGTGTATTTAAATAGCAGTATTCACATTGACCCATACATCCTGATACTAATGGTAATTGATAATGAGCAGATGGCTTACATGATTGAAACTTTAAACTCTTCTTTGTCCCAACAACTAAAGTTTTCTTGCCTTCTCTATATTGAGAAAATAAATTTTCTCCTGGAATATGTTCTTTCAATCTATTTGAATTCAAGTTTATAATTTCAACATTAGGTTTATCTTTAAATTCTTCAAAAATTCTTTTAGATACATCATATTCTAATGACCCTTTTTCAAAAATAATTCTTTTAGGTTTAAACATAATTTCTGCTCCTTTTTGTCATCATAGTTTTTCCTATAGAATTATTATTTACTAAAGCTAATTTAATATTATACTAATTAAATGCTTTATAAAAATCCCCTTCTTTATTGATAATATTATCCACTTCATTAAATGGTATTGTGAAAGTTACAAATCCTGCTGCATATGGCCCTATTTCATATGGAGGAAAATATATATATATATTATTTTCATCAACATAAAAATCTTGATCTGCCTTTATGCTCTTAAAAGTATCTGGAAAGACATAGTCATACTGCTTATCAGTTTTTATCATATTATCAATAATTTTATTTATTTCTCCAACCCAATTTACTCCTCCTATAAATAAATCTCCCAATTCATAAAACTCACCTGTAGCTAAATCTATATTAGGAGTCTTTCTATATGGCATTCCATGCGCAGCATGAAAGAAATAATAATATCCTGAAATATCAATAACTAATAAGCTATTCTTAAAAAAATTCACTGTAAAATCTCCATAATAGTTATATTCTAGGACATCCTCTGTTTTAATATCTGTATTACTTATGGTTCCATCACTATTATTAGGTTTGAAATATGACATTTCCTTTAGTTTTATATTTATTTTATTTTCAACTTTTTTATTTGATGCTTCATTAACTTCTGGATAATATATTAAATAATTTATATTAGGTTTATATTTAATTCTTGTGATTGAATACTTATTGCCAAGCTCTATAGTCTCATTAGGTCTATAAATTATTTCTCCTGATTTGCTTAAATAATATGGAGAATAATCTATATTAGCTAGTATTATGTTATCTTTAATCTTTAATTCTCCACTTCCCTTAACTGTAGGTAGCTTTTTATCTTTCTTTCCATTCTCATCTATAAAAAATGTATACAAACTATCTGATGCATAATCTACTCCATTTTCATAATTACCTACTTCTAAATATTCAAAATTTGTTAAGGTCTTACCAGTAGTATCTCCTATAGCAAATATGCTTGAACTTATATTATTCTCTCCCCCTAAAGGCATTCCTAATGCAACTTTTCCTTCTCCTAAATATTTTATTTCACTATAAATAGGTGTAAAGATATACTTTCCATTTGTATTAATAGCACCATATTTAAAATTGTTTGGCTCTTCTGTACTTACTACTGCAATTCCACCATTAAATCCTGTGGCAAACTTGTAAACTGGCTTAATTACTACTTTTCCTTCTTTATTTATATATCCGTAAGAATCATCAAAAGATTTAGTAAAAACCATTAATCCATCACCATACTGGCTAACATATTCATAATCATAGGTATTAGTAACTTTTCCTGTTTTATCTATTAAAGCATATTCATTCTCTTTAATCTTAACTAATGCTACTCCATCTTTAAATTCATTTGCTGTTAAATATTTAGGAGACACTATTTCATTGCCATCTTTATCTATATATCCATAGTAGGATTCCTCATTCCTAGTTATGCTTACAACTGCCATTCCTTCATTAAATTCACTGATGTAATTATAATTTTTTTTAGTAATTATATTTCCCTTTTCATCAATAACTCCAACTTTATTATTTAAAACATACACAGCACGACCTTCTTTAAAAGGTGTAATACTCTCATAAATAGGATTAATAACATAATCTCCTTTAAAGTTTATTGCTCCTGTTAAATCATTTTCTTCAACTATAGCTATTCCATATTCATTAAAATCATAAGCATTTTTATACTTAGGCTCTATAATAAAAGTTCCTTTTTCATCAATGTATCCATAAACTTTTCCTGATATAATATTTTTTAAAGCAGGATATAGCTTAACTTTAATTTTTTCCTCTCTTAACTTCATTGAATACTGCTCCTAATTTATTTATGATTATTATAGTATTCTATTTATTTAATTATTGTTATTATGTTTTTAATTATAACAACAAAGAAGTCACCTCTCCTGAGGTGACTTCTTCTATATATACTGCAAACGATAAAAAAATATTACTTGCTCCTCTTAGGTGGGAATCTAATTGTAAGCTATGGGTTAACTTACTTGAAGCAAGAGGTTTATTACCATGACTTTATTATAGCTTTTCTTTATTTATTAAACTAGATATCTTTAGTCCCTTTTTTTATAGGACTCTTGTCCTAATAACCTAATTGAGTATTTTGATAAAAACTCTTGTGAATTTTTTAATATATAATAACAACAAAGAAGTCATCTCTTTTGAGATGACTTCAGACCGTTGACAAAAGAGATATTTTCATTCCTGAAAATATCTCTTTTGTCTTTACTTTATAAAAACATATAAATT
>NZ_JANDMF010000031.1:0-65736 GCF_031626875.1 Clostridium sp. SHJSY1 | reverse complement strand
CTCAGATTTGTAGAATCTGGGGTTTATTTTTTTCACAAAAATGAGCTGTGCACTAATTATTTAGTGCGACAGCCCCTTTTATTTTATATTTAAATAAAACCCTTAATAGAATATAAATTTATATCGATAAATTAAAATATAATATAAATTTAAGTACAAGATATATAAATAAATACAAAAGAGGAGGAGCAAGCAATATGAAAACAGTGCTGGCAATAGGAGGGTCGGATTCATCAGGAGGAGCAGGAATACAAGCTGATATTAAAACTATATCAGCAAATGGCGTTTATGCTATGAGTGTAGTAACAGCTGTAACAGCACAAAATACTAAGGGGATATTTGGAATCTATGATATTTACCCAGAGGCCATAGAAAATCAAATTAATGTGATTTTTGATGATATTGAAGTTAATGCAATAAAAATAGGAATGGTTTCAAAAATTGAATCAATTAAAGCAATTAATAGAGGTTTGATAAATGTTAAAAAGTTACCACCCATAGTTATAGACCCTGTAATTAAATCTTCAAGTGGATTTAGACTTTTAGCAGAGCATGCTAAAAGGACACTTATTAGGGAGTTATTTCCATTAGCAACTATTATAACTCCTAATTTATCAGAAGTTGAAGGAATATTAGGATGTAATGTAAACAGTATAGAAGAAATGAAAGTGGCTTGTGCCAAATTAAAGGAACTAGGGCCTAAATATGTATTAGTAAAGTGTGGTGAGCTTTATGAAGATGCTACTGATGTATTATATGATGGAGAAAATTTCATATATCTAACAGAAGATAGGATAAATGCAAAACATACTCATGGAACAGGTTGTACTCTTTCCTCGGCAATAGCAGCCAATTTAGCCAAAGGTATGAAAATGGAAGAGGCTGTAATGCAAGGAAAGAGATATGTTACAGTAGCTATTAATCATGGGTTTAAATTAGGTAATGGACTATGGCCTACAAATCATTTTTGTGAGTTATATAATAAAGCTAATTTAAAAATAAAATAAGCAATCATTAGGAAAGTGAAGGTTGATTTTATCTCCTACAGAAAAAGTCATTTTGTTTTTGGGAAGAGTTAAATGAATACTTTCACTTTTTTTAGTATTAAAATTTCTAACAAATAAAATATAATCAAATGGATTTTCTATAATATTTTCAACTGTAAAACTTAAAGAGTCTATATTATTTGAGGCTAGTTCAATATGATGAGATCTTATACCAATATAGTTTACATCAGAAGATATTTCATGTTGGAATGAAAGTTCATATCCCCAAGAATTTGTGTAAATGGTATTTAGCCCAGTTTTTTTGCAAGAAGATATATTTTTGCATCCAGTTAGTTTAGCTTCAGCTAAAGATTGAGGTTTTTTAAATAATTCTTTTATATTTCTTTTTGACATAGACATACCTTTATCATAAATTACAATATTATCACAGACTCTAAAAGCTTCTTCTATATTGTGAGTTACAAAAATTACATCTCCATTAAATTCTTTTAAAATAGACATTAATTCTTTTTCCATATTGCTTCTTAGATGATGATCTAAAGCTGAAAATGGTTCATCTAAAAGAAGAATATCAGGGGAAGTAATTAAAGCTCTAGCAAGAGCAACTCTTTGTTGTTGTCCGCCTGATAATTGGAAAGGATACATATTTTCTAATCCTTCAAGAGACATTCTTTCAATATAATTTTTTACAAGTTTACTTTTTTGAGAATTTTTCATATCAATTAAACCTATTTCTATGTTTTTATATATAGTCATATTAGGAAATAATGCATAGTTTTGAAATAAAAAACCAACTTTCCTTTTTTGTGGAGGAAGGTTGACTCCCTTGCTAGAATCAAATAGAATTTTATCATTTAAAATTATTGAACCAGAGGTTGGAGTTTCTAATCCTGCAATACAACGTAAAGTCATGCTTTTACCTGAACCTGATGCTCCTAGAAAGCCAAGGATTTTATTATCTTCACTAAAGTGAGTATTTAGTGTAAATGATGATAATTTTTTTTGAATATTTATATGTAAAGACATTTTATCAACCTCTTTTTTCCTTAAGTTTATTTTCAGACCAATAGTTTAATATAATTATCATAAAAAATGATATAGATATGATAATTATAACCCAAAGTATAGCTTTATTCATATCATTACCTTCTACAGCAAAAAAAATGGCAAGAGGCATGGTTTGAGTTTTACCAGGAATATTTCCAGCAAGCATTAATGTTGCACCAAATTCGCCCATAGCTCTAGCAAATGATAGAACAATACCTCCAATTATTCCAGGTGTAGCTAAAGGTACTGCTATTTTATAAAAAATTTTTCTTTCGCTTAACCCCAGAGTTCTAGCAGCAGAAAGTATGTTTTTATCAATTTGTTCAAATGCAGATCTTGTTGCTCTATACATCATTGGAAATGAAACTACAGTAGCAGCAATAACAGTTGCTGTCCAGGTGAATATTATAGAAGTGTTAAAAAAAGCCAATAATTTTCCCATAAAACCGTTTTTACCAAATATGAGGAGTAGGATAAATCCAACTACGGTGGGAGGAAGCAAAAGAGGGAGTGTTAAAACTCCATCTATGAGACCTTTAAAGTGACCTTTGTAATTAGCAACTAAATATGCTGCTAAAATTCCGATTATAAATGTTATAAATGTTGAAATCAATGATGTTGATATGGAAATCCATAAAGGTGATAAATCCATTATTACTTCCTCCTTATGCAATTATTTTACTGACTTATAACCATATTTCTCGAAGATTTTTTGGGCTTTATCTGTCAATAGGAAGTCTTCAAAATTTTTAGCTGTATCTTGATTTTTACTAGTATTAATTATACCTACAGGATAAGTAATAGGTGAGTGGTATTCAGATGGTATTTGCTCAATAATTTTTACAGAATCACTACTTAATGCATCACTTAAATAAACAAATCCAACATCAGCATTTTCAGAAGCTGTCCAAGAAAGTACTTCTTTAACATCTTTTGCAAATACAAGCTTTGACTGAATTGAGGATTTTATATTAAGTTTTGTGAAAACTTCATCAGCATATTTACCTGCAGGTACACTATTTGCTTCACCAACAGCAATTTTTTTTACTTTATCACTTATTAAATCATTTATACTTGAGATTGTTGAATCTTTTGGTCCAACTAATACTAATTCATTTTTTACTAAGTCCTTATCTGTTGAATCTAGTATTAAACCTTCATCTTTTAATTGAGTCATTTGGCTTTTTCCAGCAGATATAAAGAGATCACAAGGAGCACCTTGTTCTATTTGTTGCTCAAGAGAACCAGAAGCACCAAAATTAGTTACTAAAGTTACATTTGGATTTACATCTTTATATGCTGTTTGTAAGTCTGCCATTGCTTCTTTTAAACTAGCAGCAGCAGATATATTTAGTTCAATTGAGGCACTTGCTTTATTTTCTTTAGTAATGCTGCCACAACCTAAAGGAATAAAAGATATTATAAGTACAAGTACTAGAGATAAAAATTTAGTTAACTTTTTCATATTATCAACTCCTAATTATATTTTTTTAAAGTTACTTCAAAATCTTGATTTGAGATTTTTTTCACATCAAATGATAAATTGTTTTTATCACTATGAGTTCTTAGCCAAGGTGGCACATGACAACATCTTAATTTTAATGCATCAAAAGAGGTTGTTTCAATAAAAGGCAAGAGGGCTTTTTTGGATGATAATTCTGGATCTTCAATTTGAGCTTTTATTAAATCCAAGTAATATTCCCCTTGTTTAATTTTTTCAATTTTGTTGGCGTTTTTTTGATAACTTATTGCTTCATCTATTTCATGTATGTGCTCTTGTTTTAGAATTTTATCTAAAACTTCTTCAGCTTTACCAGGAAGTTCCCAAACACTAAAATCAGCGGAATAGAAAACGCTATAGGCAATGCCAAATCCTTTTTTTACAACAACTATTTTACAATCTTCAAACTCATCTATAAGTTTTAAGAAACCATAACGTATAGCCCTTATTCCTTTAACATTGTCCATGTTTATAGAAAGTTCTTTATATACATTCCATCTTTCGTACATTTTTTGAAAAATCTTGAGTTTAGTTGCTTCTAAAAATGTTGTGATTTCATCTTTTGAATTAAGAAATACTGCTATTTTTTCCATAAGATTTCTCCCCCTTTTTAAATAAAAAAAAGACACAATAATAAACTGCGCCCTTGCATCCCCAATATCTAATTTTTTATTTTAAGTTTAACTCATAATCTGAATTTGTCAAGATATTTTTTACAGTTAAAGATTTTTTTACTAATGTAAAGAAGGATTCTTATTGTTTAAATTTGGAAAAGGTGTTAGAATAACAAAAAAGTAAGGGGGCATGCTTAATGAATAGAATTACAACTAAATATGGAGTCTTAAATGGGGTTGCTACTATAGGAAAATATAATTCAGGAGAATATGAATATTTTATTTTAAATGAAAAAAGTGAATTAAATATATCAGGGAATAAATTTATTCCACTATATGAAGAGGTTAAGGAAAGAAGGAAAGAATTGCCATCAGTAAGATTTTATAAAAATGGAAATATAAAATCTTTGGCTCTAAATGAACAAATAACTGTAAATACTGATGTTGGTGATTTTTCAGCAGAGAAGATAGTATTTTATGAAGATGGGAAGATAAAAAGGTTATTTCCCTTAGATGGAAAATTATCTGCTTATTGGACAGAGGAAGATGAGTATAAGTTGGCTAATAAATATATAATACATACAAGAAAAGTAGATTTTTCTTCTAAAATTATATCATTATTTTTTTTCAAGTCAGGAAAAATTAAAAGTGTTACTTTATGGTCAAAAGAAAGAATAAAACTAAAAATCAAAGATGAATTAATAAATATAAGAATTGGATTATCATTTTATGAAGATGGAGAAATTAGTTCATGTGAACCAGCAATACCAACTCCTATAAAAACACCTATTGGGATTATTGATGCTTTTGATAAAAGTGCAATAGGTATTCATGGGGAAGATAATTCATTAAAATTCAATGAAAATGGAAGTATTAAGTCATTAATAACAAGTACAAATAAGATAGAAGTTACAAATAGAGAAGGTGAAAAGGAAATATATTCTTCTAAAACCATAAAGAAGTATGTAGGAGATATAAATACAACAGTACCAGTTTGTATAGAATTTTTTGAGAATGATATTAAAATTAATGAAGATAAATATAAAATTAATGAAAATTCTTTTGAGATTTACACATTAGTTGGGAAGACATTAACACTAAAGGGAGATTTATAAAAAGAATTCGTTTTCAATTTGTAAAGTGATTTTTGAAAATATATTCAAATATTTTTATCATAAATATACAAATTTTAATATAAATTAACATTAATGTGTGATATTATGAATACAATAAAATCATGAAGAGGACAATGGGGTCTAAATTTTAACATACTAGTTAGAATTTAGACCTCATTTTTCTTATCTCAGACAAAGGCGTCTTTTCTAAATAATTAAGAAATGATGTCTTTTTGTTTTAACTATGTTTATAACTTTTTCAATATATGAAAAGTTGTATATATAAAAAATTAAAATTGAAGGAGGAAAATCAAATGAGACAAGTTGCAATTTATGGAAAAGGTGGAATTGGTAAATCAACTACTACACAAAATCTAACATCAGCTTTAGGTGAAATGGGAAAGAAAATAATGATAGTAGGATGTGATCCTAAGGCAGATTCTACAAGATTAGTACTTGGAGGACTAGCACAAAAAACGGTTTTAGATACATTAAGAGAAGAGGGGGAAGATATTGAATTAGATTATATTATGAAATATGGATTTAAGAATATTAAATGTGTTGAATCAGGTGGACCAGAACCAGGAGTTGGATGTGCAGGTAGAGGTATTATTACTTCAATAGGAATGCTTGAAAGATTAGGAGCATATACACCAGATTTAGATTATGTTTTTTATGATGTATTAGGAGACGTTGTTTGTGGTGGTTTTGCTATGCCAATTAGAGAAGGTAAGGCACAAGAAATATATATTGTTGCAAGTGGTGAAATGATGGCATTATATGCTGCAAATAATATCTCAAAAGGGATACAAAAATATGCTAAGACAGGTGGAGTTAGGCTTGGTGGAATAATTTGTAATTCGAGGAAAGTTGATAGAGAATTAGATCTTTTAAAAGCTTTTGCAGAAGAATTAGGTAGTCAATTAATTCACTTTGTACCAAGAGATAACATGGTTCAGAGAGCTGAAATTCATAAGCAAACAGTTATTGAATTTGATCCGGAAGCTGAACAAGCTGATCAATATAGACAATTAGCAAAGAAAATAGATGAAAATAAATTATTTGTCATTCCTAAACCAATGACACAAGAAAGATTAGAAGAAATATTAATGGAATATGGTTTAATGGATATTTAATTAAAAGTGTTAGGAGTGTGTTGAGATGTATATGATTCGTGCAATATTAAGACCTGAAAAAGTGAATATAGTACTTTCAGAATTATTAGACGCAGGTTTTCCAGAAGTAACTAAAATGAGTGTTTTTGGAAGAGGTAAGCAAAAAGGAATTAAGGTTGGAGATATTCATTATGATGAATTACCAAAAGAAATGTTATTACTTGCAGTAAAAGATGAAGATAAAGATGATGTTATAAGAGTAATAATGAAAAATTCTAGAACTGGAGAAAAGGGCGCATTTGGAGATGGTAAGATTTTTGTTTCACCAATAGAAACTGCATATACAGTAAGTAGTGGTAAAGAAGGATTATAAAATTTAGGAGGAAAACTTTATGAAAGAAGTTATGTGTTTTATTCGGTTGAGTAAAGTAAACAAAACTAAAGAATCCCTTGCAGAAGCAGGTTTTCCATCAATTACTTGCATGAAGGTTCTTGGAAGGGGAAAAAAATCAATTGATCAAGCGTATATACAAGGTTTAATAGATGCTGGTGAAGAGGTACCTAGTCTTTATGCTGAAAATTATACAGAGAGGGGAAGATTAATTCCCAAGAGATTCATTACTTTAATAGTAAATGATGATGAAGTTAAAACTGTAGTTGATACAATTTTGGAGGTTAATTCTACTGGAACTCCAGGGGATGGGAAAATATTCATACTACCAATAGATGAAGTATACAGAGTAAGAGATGGTGAGAATGGAGAAAATGCAATTTAAATTTGGAGGTGATGCTAATGAGTAATGTAGATAATGTTTTAGAAAATTATAGTGCAAAAGTCTATAAGAATAGAAAAAAACATATGTTAGAACTTGTTGAAGATAAACAAGAAATAGGAGCTAATAGTAGAACTATTCCAGGAATGCTTACTCATAGAGGCTGTTGTTATGCTGGATGTAAAGGAGTTGTACTCGGACCTATAAAGGATGCAGCAATAATAACTCATGGGCCTATAGGATGTGGATATTATTCTTGGGGAACTAGAAGAAACAAGGCAGAAGTCGAAGAAGGAGAGAAAAACTTTTTAGAATATTGCTTTTCAACTGATTTACAGGAAAGTGACATTGTATTTGGAGGAGAAAAAAAGTTAAGACAAGCAATTAAAGAAGTTGTGGAGATATTTAATCCCAAAACTATATTTATATGTGCAACATGTCCAGTTGGATTAATAGGTGATGATTTACCAGCTGTTGCAACAGAAGCTAAGAAAATGTATGGAATTGAAGTTATGTCATTTGCCTGCGAAGGATATAAAGGTGTTTCACAATCAGCAGGACATCATATAGCAAACAATTCAATAATTAAGAGTTTAATTGGAACAAGTGACTATGAACCTAAAAAACACTCTGTTAATATTCTTGGAGAATATAACATTGGTGGTGATGGTTTTGAAATCGGAAGAATTTTAAAAAGTATAGGCTATGAAGTTATATCAATCATGACTGGTGATGGTAGTGTAGATGATATAAGAAAAGCCCACACAGCTGATTTAAACCTAGTTCAATGCCACCGTTCAATTAATTATATAGCAGAAATGATGAATATTCAATATGGAACAAGTTGGATGAAAGTTAACTTCATAGGTGTGGATTCAACTATACAAACATTAAGAGATATGGCAACATTCTTTAATGATCCAGAGTTAACAGCTAGAACAGAAGAGGTAATAGCACAAGAACTTGAAAATATACAAGATGATATGGCTATATATAGAGAAAAGTTAACTGGTAAAAAAGCAGCATTATTTGTAGGTGGTTCAAGATCTCATCATTATCAAATGCTATTAAAGGATTTTGGTGTAGAAACAGTACTTGCAGCTTATGAATTTGCACATAGAGATGATTATGAAGGTAGAGAAGTTATACCAACAATAATAGAAGATGCAGATTTAAAAAATATTGAAGTATTAAAAGTAGAAAAAATTGAAGATAAATTCAAAGTTGTGAAGAGTCAGGAAGAGATAGAAGAATTAAAGAAACAGCTTAAGGAGTTAGAAGATTATCCTGGAATGATGAAGGACATGAATAAAGGTTCTGTTGTAGTTGATGACTTAAATCACTATGAAACAGAGGAATTTATTAAGAAACTTAAACCAGATGTATTCTTTTCAGGTATAAAAGATAAATTTGTAATTCAAAAGGGTGGTGTTTTATCAAGGCAATTACACTCTTATGATTATAGTGGACCATATGCTGGATTTAGAGGAGCTGTTAATTTTGGTAGAGATTTAACTATGGGGCTATATACTCCAGCATGGGGATATACATGTCCACCATGGAAAAAGGAATCTATATTAGAAGGAACTTTTGGAGGTGAGGTATAATGCTTAATTTGACACCACAAGAAATAAAAGAAAGAAAAGCACTTAAAATAAATCCAAGTAAGACATGTCAACCAGTTGGAGCAATGTATGCAGCTCTTGGAGTTCACAATTGTATGCCACATAGTCATGGGTCACAAGGATGTTGTTCATATCACAGAACTTTTTTAACAAGACATTTCAAAGATCCCGCAATTGCTTCAACTTCAGCATTTAGTGAAGGTGCTTGTGTATTTGGTGGAGGAAGTAATTTAAGAACTGCAGCTAAAAATATATTTGATATATATGACCCAGAGATAATAGCAGTACACACAACTTGTCTTTCAGAAACAATAGGAGATGATATTGGATCTATTTTAGAATCTATAGATATACCAGAAGGGAAATATATGGTTCATACAAATACACCAAGTTATGTTGGGTCTCATATTAATGGATTTTCTAATATGGTAACAGGTTTTATAAAATATTTATCTAAATCTACAGGAACATCAAATGGAAAGATGTGCGTTATACCTGGTTTCGTTAATCCTGGAGATATGAGAGAAATGAAGAGATTATTAAAGCTTATGGGAGTAGATTTTACAATGATTCCTGATACAAGTGGTGTAGTAGATGCACCTATGACTGGAAAGTATGAATTATACCCTAAAGGTGGAACAAAGGTAGAAGATATCATAGCCCTTGGAGATTGCGAAAAAACTTTAGCTGTTGGAGGATTTGCCTCAGAAGCAGGAGCAATTGAATTAGAAAATTCATTTAAAATTCCTTATAAAAAGTTATATATGCCAATAGGAATTGGATCAACTGATGATTTTGTAATGGAATTAAGTAAATTTAGTAAAGAACAAGTACCTTATGAAATAGAAGAGGAAAGAGGACAATTAGTTGATATAATGGTTGATTCTCATCCTTATTATAGTGGAAAAACTGTAGCTATATATGGAGATCCAGATATAGTTATAGGATTAACTAAATTTGTACTTGAACTTGGAATGATTCCTAAGTATGTAATTACAGGTACTCCAGGAAATGCATTTGAAGTAGAAGTAAAATCCTTATTTGAGCAATTTGGGATAGAAGGTTGTATTTGTAAACAAGCTAGTGATTTATTTGAACTACATCAATGGATTAAGAATGATAAGGTTGATTTATTACTTGGAGGAACTCATGGAAAATATATTGCTAGAGCTGAAGATATTCCTTTAGTAAGAGCTGGTTTTCCAATAATGGACAGATATGTACATTCATATATGCCATTAGTTGGCTATAGAGGAGCAATGAGATTACTTGAGCTTATCCTAAATGCATTGATGGACAGAAAAGATAGGGATTGTGAAGAAAAAGATATGGAGTTAGTAATGTAATAATCATGGATAAACTTAGGCATATTCTCAAAAATAATTAGTTAATATGTTGTTCTGTTTTATTTACATGCTTTTCTAATAGCTTACCATTAGAAAAATATATGAACTTGATTGACAGAAAGTATATGGCATTTATAACTTGTTATTCTATTACATATGCCCCAACGAAGTTTCCTAATTTTTAAGAGACTTCGTTGAAGTTTCATCCAATTAATAAATGAAAGGTGTGATTTTTTTTGGAAGAGATGGTATCAGGATCTTTGCTCAAAGAAAGAGAGGACTTTATTTTTTGCAAAGATGATAGTTGTAATGGAGAAATGAAATGTGATAGTGATAGTTTATCAGGTGCAGTAAGTCAAAGAGCTTGTGTATATTGTGGAGCAAGAGTTGTCCTAAACCCTATAACAGATGCTTATCACATAGTTCATGGTCCAATTGGATGTGCAAGTTATACATGGGATATAAGAGGGAGTCTTTCAAGTGGGGAAGAGCTTTATAGAAACAGTTTTTCAACTGACTTAAGTGAAGAGGACATAATATTTGGTGGAGAAAAGAAATTAACTTCTGCAATAGAAGGGATTATGAAAAATCATAGTCCTAAAATAATATTTATATATGTAACTTGCATAGTAGGGGTAATAGGAGATGATGTTGAAGCTGTTTGTAGAAAAACAGAAGAGAAATATTCTATACCTGTTATACCTGTAAAGGCTCCAGGGTTTTCAGGTAATAAATCTAAAGGATATAGAGCAGCAGGTGATGCTCTAATGAATTTATTTAGAAGAAATATCTATCCAAAAGTTAAAGGGATTAATATACTTGGAGATTTTAATTTAGCTGGGGAAATATGGATAATAAAAGAATACTTAGAGAAGATTGGGATTAATGTTATATCTACAATAACAGGGGATGCAAGTTATGAGAAACTGAAAAAAGCAAGTAGTGCAAGTTATAATGTAGTTCAATGTGCTGGATCTATGACAGCGCTTGCTAAGAAAATGGAGGCTGAAATGGATATTCCATTTATCAAAATAAGTTTTGTTGGACTAGAAGATTCTAAGAATTCTCTATTAAAAATAGCAAGCCTTTTTGGAGATAGAGAAACCATAGAGAGAGCAAAAGATCTTATTAGTGAGGAAGAGAAGAGAATTATTCCTATATTAAACTCTTATAGAGAAAATCTTAAAGGTAAAAAAGCTGCAATCTACGTAGGTGGAGGTTTTAAAGCTATTTCATTAATAAAACAATTTAAAGAGTTAGGGATGAATACAGTTTTAGTTGGAACACAAACAGGTAAAAAGGAAGATTATGAAGTAATAAATAACTTAGTTGATAATGGGACAGTAGTTTTAGATGATGCCAATCCAGCTGAATTAGAAAAGTTTATCATAGAAAAAGGTGCAGATATATTAGCTGCAGGGGTAAAGGAAAGACCTCTTGCGTATAAGTTAGGAGTTGCATTTTGTGATCATAATCATGAGAGAAAACATCCTCTTGGAGGATTTATAGGAGCAATTAATTTTGCAAAAGAAGTGAATGAGTCAGTTAATAGTCCAGTTTGGAAATATGTTAGGGAAGGAAAGTAGAAGTATGAAAGAAGATTATGTAGATTTAACAGTAAATCCATGTAAGATGTGTATGCCTATGGGGGCTGTAAATGCTTTATATGGAATAAAAGGGGCAATGACAATATTGCATGGGTCTCAAGGGTGTAGTACATACATAAGAAGACATATGGCAACACATTATAATGAGCCAATAGACATAGCTTCTTCTTCTTTAACAGAACAAGGAACTGTTTATGGTGGAGAAAAAAATTTAATAACTGGATTAGAAAATTTAATTAAGCTATATAATCCAAAAGTTATTGGAATATCAACAACTTGTTTAGCAGAAACAATAGGGGAAGACATAGTACGTATATTAAAAACTTTCAAAGAAACTCATATAGATTCTAATGTAGAGATAATACCTATTTCAACTCCAGGGTATGGAGGAACTCAATATGATGGGTTCTGTAGAGCCCTTAAAGCAGTAGTAGAAAACTTAAAGTTAAATAGTGAAAAAAATGAAAAGATTAATATTGTAACTAGTTTGATAAGTCCAGCAGATGTTAGGGAACTTAAAGAAATAATAGGCAGTTTTGATATTGATTTTATTTTACTTCCTGATATAAGTGAAAATCTTGATGGAATTCATAAAGTAAATTATGAAAGATTACCATCTAATGGAACAAGTATAGAAGAAATAAGAATGATGGCTGGAGCAAAAGCAACAATTGAAATTGTTAGTTTTGTTAATGATGAAAATTCTGTTGGAAAATATTTAGAAGATAAATTTGGTGTTGAAAATTATAGAGTGAATATACCAAGGGGACTTAGAGATACAGATAAATTTTTAGAAGTGTTATCTAAAATTTCAGGAAATCCTATACCTGAAAAATATAAGAAGCAAAGAGGAAGATACTTAGATGCCATGATAGATTCTCATAAATATAATAGTGAAGGTAGAGCGGTTATTTATGGAGAACCTGATTTTGTATATTCTACATCTAGGATGTGTTTAGAGAATGGAGTTATGCCAGTATTGATAGCATCTGGGGAAAAATGTCCTAGCTTAAAAGAAAAACTTGAAGAAGAAGTTAGAGAAATTGGAAGTAGATTATTTGTTCACAAATATAAAATCATAGATGAAGCAGATTTTAAAGATATAGAGAAGTATGCATTAGATTTTGAAGCTAATGTTATGATTGGAAATTCAGATGGTAGAAGAATAGAAGAAAAACACAAAATATCACTAGTAAGAGCATCATTTCCAATACATGATAGGGTAGGTGGTCAAAGAATTATGTCTATAGGATATGAAGGATCTTTAAATTTAGGAGATGAAATAGCAAATGTGATTTTAGGGAGAAAAGAAAGCAGTTTTAGGGAAAATTTATATGATGAACTTTATAAGGGAGAGAAGGTGTCAAAATTGGATAATAAAAAAATTAGTATAGAAGAAAAAACAAAAACTCATCCATGTTTCAGTTGTAGTTCAGCTCATAAATATGCAAGAATGCATCTACCAATAGCCCCAAAGTGTAATGTAAGTTGCAATTATTGCTTAAGGAAATATGATTGTCCAAATGAAAGTAGACCAGGAGTTACAACAGAAGTTTTATCTCCTAAAGAAGCATTTGAAAAGTATAAGTATGTTAAGAGTAAGATGGATAATCTTAAGGTTGTAGGAATAGCAGGACCAGGGGATGCTTTGGCTAATTTTGATGAAGTAAAAAAGACATTAACATTAATAAAAGAATATGATGATGAAGTGACTTTTTGCTTATCAACAAATGGATTAATGCTTCCATTTTATGCACAGCAGTTAATTGATCTTGGAGTTACACATGTGACAATAACAATAAATGCTGTAGATTCAACTATAACAGCTAAGGTATATAAATATATAAATTATTTAGGTATTACTTACACTGGAGTTGAAGGTGCACAAATATTACTTAATAATCAATTATCAGGACTTAAGTATTTAACTGATAGAGGAATTATTTGTAAAGTAAATATAGTTATGCTTAAAGGTATTAATGATCATCATATTGAAGAGGTCACTAAAAAAGTAAAAGAACATGGAGCAAGCATTACAAACATTATGCAGATGATACCTGTTAAAGGTAGTGTGTTTGAAAATATGCCTTTAGTTAGTAATAAAGAAATAAAAGACTTAAGAGATAAGTGTGGAGAGCATATAAGTCAGATGTATCACTGTAAGCAATGTAGAGCTGATGCTATAGGACTACTAGGAGATGATCAATCTTTGAAGTATAGGAAAGAAGAAATAGAAGAAGAGAAAAATCATACTTCATTAAAATTTGCAGTTGCATCAAAGAGTGGAATGGTTGTAGATCAACATTTTGGACATGCAACGGAGTTTTATATTTATGAATATAAAGATAATATGGCAATGTTTTTAGAAAAAAGAAGTGTAGATAAGTATTGTAACGGAAAAGAAGTATGTGAAGAAGACGTTGATAAATTTACAAAGATATCTAATATGCTAGAGGATTGTGATGGCATAATTTGTCTTAGAATTGGTGAAGAACCAACAAAGAAACTAAAAAAGTCAGGGATAGAAATATTTATGACTTATGAAAGAGTTGAAGTGGCTGTAGCTTTTGCAGCAGAAGATATTTTAAATAGGAAAAAGAATAAAGTCATTCTTAATGTAAAATAACATTTAAAATTTCCAATTAGAAAGGTAGGATATCATGAAGGAGAGACAAGTTGAGATTGTAGATAAAACTCTAGTTGCACTTTGGAGCTTATATGAAGAAAAGGTCAAAGAAAAAAAAGAAAAAGTTAAGGAATTAATTAAATTAATATATTTAATTGGTAGTGATTATATTGAAATTACGCCAGAGATATATGAAGAATTATTTCCACTTCCAGTAGATGTAGAATTCAGGGTAAATGTAGTTAAAGAGCTCTATATACCAAGGGGAAAGTATATAGATTCAAGCAATAAAATTAATAAAAATATAAACAATCTCAACAATATAAGAATAGCAGGGTTAGATGATTTAATGCTTTATGACTATGAGGAAAAATTATTAAAGCTTATGGATTCCTTTGGGAAAGGTATGGAATTATGTATTGGTAATGAATTTGGATGTGCAACTGCTTTAACATTAGAATGGATTAAACTAGGAGGTCATAAAGTTGTAACTAGTTTTGCAGGCATTGGAGGATATGCCCCATTAGAGGAACTTTTAGGGTCAGTTGAGTTTATACAAAAAATTAATCTTAGGGGTAATCATGTTCTATTTCCTACAGTATTACAGATTTATGAAGAAATAATAGGTGAAGAACTGCCATATAATATGCCTTTCATAGGGAAAAATATATTTAATGTTGAATCAGGAGTTCATGTTAATGGAATTTCAAAGAATGTTAATACCTATGAGCCTTATGATCCAAAAGAGATAGGTAGAGAAAGAAAAATAGTAATTGGCAAACATTCAGGAATAAAATCTTTAAAAATTAAACTTGAAGAATTAAATATAGCATATGAAGAAGAAAAATTAGAAGAGGTTTTAGAAGTTATAAGAAAAAAGAGCACTCAAATAGGGAGAGGACTTCTAGACGATGAAATAGAAGGAATATATAGTAAAGTAGGGGTTGAAAATGAATAGAGAAGTATATATAGTAGATACAACATTAAGGGATGGAGAGCAAGCTCCAGGAAAAGCATTTACAGTAAATCAAAAGGTTGAAATTGCAAGGTATTTAGATTTAAATGGAATCTATCAAATAGAAGCAGGGACCCCTGCAATGGGAAGCGTAGAAAAAGATTGTATAATTCAAATTGTAGATGCTATGGAGAATTCTTTTGTTTCAACTTGGAACAGGATTAATAAGAATGATATAAAACATTCTATTGAGTGCAATCCTGACATTATTCATTTAAGTGTTCCAAGCTCTGAAATTCAGATATATTCAAATTTAAGAAAAGATAAAACTTGGGTAGAAAATAATTTGAAAGATTGTGTGTATTTTGCAAAAGAACAAGCTTATGAAGTGACTATTGGTTTTGAAGATGCATCAAGAGCAGATATTAAGTATCTTATACACTTATGTGATATTCTTGAAAAGTTAGATGTTCATAGAGTAAGGTATGCAGATACTGTGGGGATATTAAGTCCATCAACAACTAAAAAAGCAATAACTACTTTAGTCGAAAATACTAGTATGGAAATTGAGATACATGCTCATAATGATTTTGGAATGGCAACAGCTATATCAATTGAAGGGGCTAAATGTGGAGCCAAATATGTTAATTGTACATTAGATGGTATAGGAGAAAGGGCTGGAAATTGTAATATGCAAGAATTCATTAAATCTACTAAAGGATTTTTTCCTAATATGCATGAATTAGATAAGGATTAAAATAATTTGTTAATTAAGTGATAATTATTAAGGTAAGTAAAAAGAGACTTTCTTTAATAATTGTCACTTTTTATTTTTATAAAATTTGATTGACAAGTATTAACATGATATGATGAGTGTTAATGATAAGTAATATCAATTGAAATGAAGTGTTGTTTTGTTGTAAAACTAAGGAGGAAATATGGAAATAAAACAATTAGAATATTTTGTAGCCACAGCAGATTGTGGGAGTATAAATAAAGCAGCTGAAATTTTATATACTTCTCAACCCAATGTTAGTAAAGTAATAAATGCATTTGAAAAAGAAATGGGAGTTTCATTTTTTTATAGAACAAATAAAGGAGTAAGGTTAACAGAACAAGGCAAAAAAATTTATGAATATGCTAAAATTGTTTTAAAAAATGCTAATATGATGACTTCAGCAATTAAAAAAGAAATTACTAGAAAATTTAGTGTTTCATGTTACCCTAGTCATATGATTTCAAGAGTCTTTATTGAATTTTACAATTCAAGGAATAATGAAAATATTAACTTAGAATTTTATGAAGGAACAGTAGAAGAAATTACAGACCATGTAGCTCATTATCTTTCTGAAATTGGAATTGTATATTTTTCTGAAAATCAGCTTAAATGTTTTAATCATATAATGGGACATAAAAAATTAGAATTTAATATTCTTGATAAAAGAGAAGCATGTATTTATGTAGGAGAAAATAATCCTTTATTCAAAAAAGATATGGTTAAATTTGAGGAGTTACATAAATTGAAGTTTGTTCAGCCTATAAAAGATTTATTCTCATTAGAACATCACTTAGAGAGTATTAGTGTGGGAGCAATAAATATGGAGAATTTCAATAATATAATTCAGACAAATAGTGATAATCTTACTATAGATTTGTTACTAAATACAGATGTTTGTAGTTTTGGAATAGATTTTATGAATGAGAATTATGAGCAGTATAAAATCAAACCATTAAGCATTAAAGGGTGTACAAAGTGTTTGTTAATAGGATATGTAAAGCATAAGGATACTGAATTAACAAAAGAAGCTACAGAATTTATAAATTATATAAAAAAGACTTTAAAAGAAAGTAAATCTATTTAGTTATAACAAATAGTTATTACTGGGTATGAATAAATGATATTATTCAAATTCTATCCCCTATGATAAAGTATGAATCATGAGTGATAATGAAAATCAATTAGGGGAGGAAAATTATGAAATTAAAAAAGTTTAGTTCAGTGTTACTTGCTTTTGGAATTATGATAGGAACACTATCAGGTTGTTCTAATAAAAAAGAATTGACAGAGAATAATATAAATTCAAAACAAGAAGAGGTAGTTTTTGTTAACTTTAGAGATATCAGAGATTTAAATCCGCATTTATATGCAGGAGAAATGTATGCTCAGGAAATGCTATATGAATCATTAGTTAATGTAACAGAAGATGGATACGAGCCTTGCTTAGCAGAAAACTGGGATATTAGTGAAGATGGGAAAGTATACACTTTCAAAATTAGACAAGGCGTAAAATTTTCAGATGGAAATGTATGTGATGCTAATGCTATAAAGGCTAATTTTGATGCTATAGCTGAAAATAAAAGTCGTCATACTTGGTTAGAAATGATGGAATTACTTGAAAGTGTTACAGTTAAAGATGACTATACATTAGAAATAAAAATGAGTAAACCATATTATCCAATGCTTACAGAATTAGGAGTTACAAGACCATTTGCAATGATTTCACCAGCTGCAATGAAGAATGGTTCAACTAAGGATGGAGTTAAAGAATATATAGGAACAGGTCCATATGTACTTAAAGAATTTGTTACTGATCAATATGCAATTTTTGAAGTGAATGAAAATTACTGGGGAGAAAAACCAAAGATTAAGAAGATTACTGTGAAGGTAATACCAGACAATCAAACACGTATATTAGCTCTTGAAAAAGGAGAAATAGATCTAATCTATGGGAAAAATATGATAGATGCTGATGCAGTTAATAAATATAAAGATAATGATGCATTTGAAGTTGAATTATCTGAGGCAACATCTACAAGACAAATTGTATTAAATACTACTGATGAAATTTTAAAAGATACAAATGTAAGAAAAGCACTTCAACATGCAACTGATAAAAAGTCAATTTCAGATGGAGTATTTTATGGAATAGAGAAGCCAGCAGATACTTTGTTTTCAGAGACTACAAGATATTGTGATATTAATTTAATTCCATATGAATATGATAAAGACAAAGCAAATTCTATGCTTGAGAAATCTGGATGGAAGCTTGGAAGTGATGGTATACGTGAGAAAGATGGTAGAAAGTTAGAGTTATCATTACTTTATAATAGTGATAGTGTTACGGAAAAATCTATAGCTGAATATATTCAAGGTGAATACAAAAAGGTAGGGGTTAACTTGACAATAAAAGGTGAAGAAGAACAATCATATCGTGATAATATGAAATCTGGTAATTTTGATATGGTATTTAATATTTGTTGGGGGACTCCATATGATCCACAATCATCTTTAGCAGCTATGAGAAAGCCCGTATATGGAGATTATGCTGCACAACAAGGATTGGCAGATAAAAAAGAAATTGATGATGCAATTACTAATATATTAACTTCTACTAATGAAGATGAAAGACAAGAATTATATAAATTTGTTTTAACAAGATTACATGAAGATGCAGTATATATCCCACTTACATATGAATGTAATAAAGCAATATTTAGAAAAGGACTTAAAGATGTTAAATTTACTCAAACTCAATATGAAGTCCCATTTTCAAAAATGTATTTAGAATAAAAATAATAAAAGTCTGCTAGTGTTGAGAAATTTCAATATTAGCAGCTCTTTTTATAAAGGAGAAATAGAAAGTGAAAAACTATATTTTGAAAAGGAGTTTAATGTCAATTCCCTTATTGATAAGTATATCTTTTGTGTGTTTTGTTTTTATAAATTTAATTCCATCTGATCCAGCAGAAGTAGCACTAAGGGTTAGACAAACACCAGTAATTACAGATGAAGCTATAAGGCAAATAAGAACAGAGCTTGGGTTAAATGATCCATTCTTTATTAGATATATAAGATGGCTAGGGGATTGCTTGAGATTTGATTTTGGAGTAAGTTATGTAAATCCATCTAGAACAGTTATAGGAGAGATAGGAAGATCTCTTCCTGCAACAATACAGTTAGCAGGATTATCTCTTGTCTTTGTAATAATTTTAAGTTTACCAATTGGTTTTTTTTGTGCAGTATATAAGGATAGCATTTTTGATAGAGCTATAAGAAGTATTGTATTTATAACAACAGCAATGCCAGCTTATTGGATAGGACTTTTGCTAATTTGGGTGGTGAGTATAAAATTGAATTTATTACCTACTAGTGGGAGTGGATCTTTTAAACATTTAATTCTTCCTTCTATTACAGTAGCTTTAACATATATATCAACATATATTAGGTTAATTAGAAACAACATTTTAGAAAATATGAAAGAAGATTATGTATTGTATGAGAAAGTAAGAGGATTAAAAGAAAGAAAAATTCTTATTAATCATGTTTTAAAAAATTCTTTACATACATGTATTGTGGCTATTGGAATGAGTATTCCTCAATTAATTGCAGGAACAATTGTTGTAGAAAATGTTTTTGCTTGGCCAGGAGTAGGAAAGTTATGTATTGCAGCTATTTTTAATAGAGATTATCCAATAATTCAAGCTTATGTATTAATGATAGGTACTTTATTTATTATATTTAATCTGATTTTTGATATTATACAGTACATCACTGATCCTAGATTAAGAAAGGATGTGAACTGATATGATAAAACAACTTATGAAAAATAAAATAGCTTTATTAAGTTTGGGGATAATAATTACAATTTCAATTTTAGGAATATTTGCACCAATATTTGCACCAAATGATCCTTATGAAAGTAATATAGTGAAAAAGTTTACAATAATTTCTTATGAGCATCCATTAGGAACAGATCACTTAGGACGTTGTATACTTTCAAGAATGATTTATGGAATAAGACCAACATTATTTCTATCCTTGCTTACAATGATTGGAACTATTGGATTAGGAACAATTATGGGAATATTAGCAGGTTATTTTAAAGGGATAGTAGATGAAATTATAATGCGTATTGTAGATGTAATGTTGTCTTTTCCAAGTCAAATCATGATATTAGCAGTAGTAGCACTGCTTGGAGTTGACATAAGAAATGTAATTATAGCTAATATTTTTATAAAGTGGGCATGGTATGCAAGAATGATCAGAACAAGTGTATTAAAGTATAGAGATAAAAACTTTATTTTATTTTCAAAGAGCATAGGTTCCAGTGAAAGCTTTATTTTATTTAAACATGTGTTACCTAGCATTGGATCAGAAATGGCAATATTTGCAACATTAGATATAGGGTGGGCAATTTTAAATATATCTACTTTGTCATTCTTAGGACTTGGAGTTCAGGCTCCTATACCAGAATGGGGAGCAATGCTAAATGAAGCAAAGAATGTTATGACTACTAATCCATATCAGATGTTAGTTCCAGGAATTTCTATAGTTATTTTAGTCGCATCATTTAATATGTTAGGAGACTGCATTAGAGATGCACTAGATCCAAAGGAGGTAAAATAATGAAAGAACTATTAAAGGTAGAGAATCTAACAGTGAAACATATAGAAAATCAAGTAACAATAGTAGATGATGTATCATTTATAGTTGAATTAGGAAAGTGTATTGGTATATTAGGAGAATCAGGTAGTGGAAAGAGTTTGACTTGCAAAGCTATTATGGGGATTTTAGATAAAAATTTTGAAGTTACTGGAAGTGTTGAATACAGGGGAAAAAACTTACTTAGTGAAAAAGGGGAGAAACTTAGAAAATTGAGAGGTAAAAAGATTTGTATGATTTTACAAAATCCTATGACATCATTTGATCCTTTATATAGAATAGATGAACAAATAAAAGAAACTTTAATTGAACATACCAATTTGGTAAAGGATGAAATAAATAAGACAAGCTTAGAAATATTAAAAATGATGCAAATAAGAAATCCTAAAGATGTATTAAAGAAGTATCCACATCAACTTAGTGGAGGTATGCTTCAAAGAATTATGATAGGATTAGCTTTGATTATGGAACCAGATTTAATTATTGCAGATGAGCCAACTACAGCCATTGATGCTATAACACAATATGAAGTGGTTAATGAATTTATAAAAATAAAAGAAAAAAATAATATGGGAATTATATTTATATCTCATGATTTAGGTGTTATAGGTAAAATTGCTGATAAAATTTTTGTCATGGATAAAGGAAAAATAGTTGATAGAGGTACACCAGAATATATATTTAAACAAGCAAAAAATATATATACAAAAAATTTAATAGATAAAAAGATGGCTGTTATGAATAAATTTAAAGAAATAATAAGGAAGGAGGGCTAAATTTATGCTTTTAAAAGCAGAAGGAATTGGAGTTAAATTAAAAAAAGAAAATCAAAAAAAGTTATTTGGAAATGAAAAGCAAGAAATATTAAAAGATGCATATATAGATTTAAATAAAGGTGAATGTGTTGGAATTATAGGAGAAAGTGGAAGTGGAAAGAGTACATTTGGGAAAGTTTTGGTAGGGCTTTTAAAACCTAATTCAGGTAAAGTTTTAATAAATGGTATAGATACATATGGAAAAAATAACAAAGAAAATAAAATAAACTTAAAACAGACTATTAGTATTGTATTTCAAGATTATACTTCATCTGTAAATCCTAGATTTAAAGTTAAGGATGTAATTAATGAAGCATTAATTATTAAGGAAAGAAATTCAAGAAAAAAAATAAATAAGGAAGAAAATATAAAAGAATTACTAAAGCAGGTTGGATTAAGTGAAAATATAATTAATAGATACCCTCATGAATTAAGTGGAGGACAGCTTCAAAGGGTATGCATAGCAAGAGCTATTGCAATAGAACCACAGATAATTCTTTTAGATGAAGCGATTAGTTCATTAGATGCTTCAATACAAACTCAAATAATGGATCTCTTATTAGAATTAAAGAGGAAATATAATTTATCATATATTTTTATTACTCATGATTTAACAGCGGTTACATATATGTGTGATAAAGTTTTATTTTTGAATAATGGTAGAGTTGTTGAAAAAGTTGATGATATTTCAAAATTAGCTTTAGTTTCAAATGAATATGCAAAAAAACTTTTAAATTCAGTTATGATAATTGATTATTAAGAAAAGTTGGTAATAAATATGAAAAGTAATATTTTAACTAATAAAGAATATTTAAAAATTGCAATTCCATTTATGTTATCAACAGTAACTCAACCATTACTTGGAGCTGTAGATACTGCAGTTGTTGGTAGACTTGGAAATTCTACATACATTGGAGGGATTTCTATAGGAGTAGTTATTTTTAATACTTTATATTGGCTGCTTGGATTTTTAAGAGTAAGTACAACAGCTTTTAGTGCACAAGTAAAAGGAAGAAGTTCTGTAAAGGAAAAAACAATTTCTTTTACTCAACCAATGTTTATTGCTATAGGAGTAAGTGTTTTATTTTTAATATTTAGAGAGTTAATTTTTAATAGTTTTATATATTTTATTAATCCAGAAGAAGAAGTTAGAAATGTAGCATTTACTTATTATAATATAGTTATTTGGGGAGCTCCTTTTGTTTTAATAAATTATGTAATACTAGGATGGCTAATGGGACAGATGAAAATAGCAGGGGCATTATTTATGCAAGTAGGTGGCAATTCTATAAATATACTTTTAAATATTATATTAGTATATTATTTTAATTTTGATATTAAAGGAGTAGCTTATGCAACATTAGTTGCTCAAATTATTTCAACCTTAATAGGGATATATTTAATATTAAAAAATGAACATTTTAAGAAAATAGAAATTAAAGAGTTGTTTAATAAAGCAAATATTAAAGATATATTTTTAGTTAATTCTAATTTAATGCTTAGAACATCATGCTTATTAATACAATCAAATGTTTTTACTGCAATGAGTACAGCTTTTGGAACAGAAATTTTAGCAGCAAATGCAATACTTTTAAATGTACAAAGTATAATTTCATATATATTAGATGGAATAGCCAATGCATCTAGTGTTTTTTCAGGAAAAGCAGTTGGTGAAAAAAATAAAGTTCTTATGAGGGCAACTTGGAACATGTCAATTAAATGGGGAGCTATATTAGCTATGCTTATGAGTGTCTTATATTTAATTGTATATAAAGATTTAATAAGTGTATTTACTAATGTTAATGAGGTAGCAAATCTTGCAGAGAAGTATGGTTTGTGGACAAGTCTATATCCTTTACTAGCTTGTGGGGGATTAATTTTTTATGGAGTGTTTACTGGTGCAGCTGTTACTAGACCAATATTTATATCAACATTTTTATCATTATTAGCATTTTTATCATGTTGCAAAGTAACTATTCCAATATACGGAAATCATGGATTATGGATTTCATTATTAGTTTTTTATTTTGGAAGAACAATATTTTTAATTCCCAGTTTGAAAAGAACAATAGATGTAATTTAAGTATAAGGAGGATTTTTATGAGTTTAATAATTAGAGATTTAGAAGCAAAAAAAGGTGAAAAGGTGAGTGGATTTATAAATATAGAAGATAAAAATTTAAAAATTCCAGTAACTTTAATTAATGGGCAAAATGAAGGAAAGAGCATTTTAATAACTGCAGGAATACATGGTTGTGAGTACCTCGGAATAGAAGTAGTTAATAAATTAGCGAAAAAAATTGATCCTAAAAAAATATCAGGGAAAATAATTTTGGTACATGTAGCAAATATTTCAGGATTTTATTCAAGAGTTCCTGCTATAGTGCCTGAAGATGGTGAAAACTTAAATAGAGTTTTTCCAGGAGATATGAATGGAAGTGTTTCAGAAAAAATAGCATATACATTAACTAATGAATTTCAAAAGAAAGTTGATTTCTATATAGACCTTCATGGAGGTGATTTAAATGAAATAGTCATGCCATATGTATATTATCCAGGAAAGGGAAGTGATGAGGTTATTAAGGCTTCATGTGAAGTAGCTAAAAAGTTAAATGTAAACTATAGAGTAAAATCTAGTGCAACCACAGGAGCATATAATTCAGCAGCTATTTTAGGAGTACCATCCGTATTAATTGAGAGAGGTGGAGCTGGATTATGGAATAAGAAGGATGTAAGTGAATATGAGAAAGATGTTTATAGTGTACTTGCATATTATAATATTATAGAAAATAGCTATTTAAATGAGGATATTAAGCAAAAAGAAATTACAAATGTAATATATGTTGATTCAGAATTCAATGGGTGTTGGTATCCAGATGTAAAGCCAGGAGAAGTAATCAAAAAGGGACAAGTACTTGGAGTGATTCAAGATTGTTTTGGAAAGGAAATTAATACTTATATATCTCAAGTAAATGGAGTTGTTTTGTATATGACTGTATCTTTAGCAATAAAAAAAGGAAACTCATTAATTGCATATGGGGAATTAAGTGAGGAAAAATAGTATTTAGTATTAGGTAATAAGAATTAGATGAAAATTTATTCTTATTACCTTTTTATATTTTGATAGAATTTTAATTTTGAAAAATAAAAATTATGATTATAAGACTAAAATATTGTAAAATAGATAAGAGTTATAAAAGGAGATAAGGAGATAAATATATGAATGATAGAGAAAAAGCACAATATGCATTAAAGAAGTTTTTTGGCTATGATAATTTTAGAGTAGGACAATTAAATATAATAATGAGTATTCTATCCAAAAGAGATGTGTTTTGTATAATGCCTACTGGTGCAGGAAAATCTATATGCTATCAAATACCAGCTCTTATTCTAGATGGTATTACTATAGTTATATCCCCTCTTATATCTCTAATGAAAGATCAAGTGGATGGATTAAAAGATAGTGGAATAGAAGCAGCATATATAAATAGTACACAAAGTATAGATGATATAAAAGAGATACTTAAAGATGCTTCATTAGGTTTATATAAATTAATTTACATAGCCCCAGAAAGACTTGAATCTAAGGTATTTATACAAATGATTAAATCTCTAAAAATATCTCAGGTAGCAGTGGATGAAGCTCACTGTGTATCAGAGTGGGGACATGATTTTAGAATTAGTTATAGATATATAAAACCTTTTATAGAAAGCTTAGATAATAAACCAGTTTTATCAGCCTTTACTGGAACAGCAACTGAAGAAGTTAAAGAAGATTCAATGAAATTATTATCATTAAATAATCCTTATACTTTTATTGGGAATATTAATAGAGAGAATTTAGCTATTAATATATATAAGGAAGAGGATAAGTTAGAAGGAATAAAAGATATTTTAAGAGAACATTCAGGAGAGTCTGGGATAGTATATTGTTTATCTAGAAAAGAAGCAGAAAGTTTACATTATTATCTAAGAGATTTAGGGTATAGTGTGGGAATTTATCATGGTGGTCTAAGTGATGAAGATAAGAAAAGAAATCAAGAGGAATTTCTATATGAAAGATTTGATACTATGATAGCTACAAATGCCTTTGGAATGGGGATAGATAAATCAAATATAAGATATGTTATTCATTGTACTATACCTAAAAATTTAGAAAGTTACTACCAAGAAATAGGTAGAGGTGGTAGAGATGGAGCTCATTGTGATTGTCATATGTTTTATAACAGAGAAGATATAAGAAGAGTAGAATTTATTATTAATAATAGTAGCAATTTAAATAGAAGAGAGATTGCCCTTAGAAAGCTACAATCATTAATAGATTTTTGTGAAGAGGCAGGATGTTATAGAACTAGTCTTTTAAGTTACTTTAATAGTGAATGGAGTAAAGATTACTGTGGAAATTGTAGCAATTGTTTAGCAGATGATAACCTGAGAGAATTAAAAAAAGAAGCACAAATGATACTTGCTACAGTTTATAGAACTAGAGAAAGTTATGGAATATCAGTTTTAATAGATATATTAAGAGGAATTAAAGGTCCAAAAATAATTCAAAACAGCCTAGATGAAATAACCACTTTTGGATTAATGAAAGACTATAGTACATCTTTTATTAGAGGCTTGATAAAGGAAATGTTAAGTCAAGGTTTTGTAAATCTTAAAGAAGGAACATATTCTATGCTTAGGCTAAATAAAAAGTCTATGGAGATTTTAACAGGAGATAGAGGTGTATTCTTAAGGGTTAAGGAAGAAGATACTGCAATTAATAAAGAGTTATTTAATGTAATTAAAACCTGGAGAAGAGATAGAGCAAATAAAGATGGAATTAAGCCATATATAATATTTTCAGATGCTACTTTAATTGAAATAGTTAACAAACTTCCTAAGAATAAGGATGAGTTATTTGAGATTAGAGGTGTTGGAGAAAAGAAAGTCCAAAGGTATGGAGATGAATTATTAAAAATTATAAATAAGAGTTGATATAAAATAATAGCTGAAAAGTAGTTAATTACTTTTCAGCTATTATTTTAATTTAATGAATAAGTAGTAATATCATTATCTATAATTAATAAATTGCTATTATTTATTAATTTTACATTTGTGGCATCAGAAGGAATAAGTATATAAGCTTGTCTTGAATCTAATTCAGATTTTGAAGAGTCCACTAAAACATTTTCTGGATAACTTTTTTCGGTGATTCCATCTGAATTTGTAAATTCAAAATAAATAGAATTTTTATCAAGATTATCTTTTTCAATTTTTATAGTATTAGTATTTTCTTGGATTCCAATAATCTCTTTAAGTTTATAATATCTAGCTGCATAACAGTTTGTTACTGAGTTTGGATTGATAGAAAATGGTGATGAAGTATAGTAATTATTTATTAAAGATACAGGATTAGGTTGAACTTGTAATATTATTTGAGAAGAAATATCATTAGAAATTTGAGTGTTAAACTCTTTAATCCAAGATCCCAAGGAAATAATGTAGTAATGCAATGTTAATGATAAAGTTATAAAACAAAGTATAAAAATTGCTGAATTTAAAAAATATAATTTCTTAAGTCCTAAATAGCAAAATAAATTTATTATAGCAATATTAATAATAGTACAACTTAAAAAGAAACTTCTACTAGGACATTCAGGCATAACATTCATAGCCAGCGAACTTATTAATCCAACAAAAAGTAAATTAATATTAAATAACAACCTTTCAATTGGTATATCATTTTTTATACATTTTAAAATTAGAAAAGTAAATAGAGGTATTAATATTAGTATAAATTTTAAGTTATATATTTTAAATAAAATGCTATTTATATAATTGTTGTTTGATATGTTACATATTAATAAGATGAAAAAAAATAAAATAAATAAATAAGAGAATATATTTATTCTATTTCCTTTCTTAAGTATATAGACATATCTAATAAAGATATCTTTAAGCTTTGTATTTATAAAGACTGCTATTGAAAATAAGATTAGTCCAATTAAAATTTTTATAATATTAACTTTTCTTAAAATAGATGAAGTGTGAGAGGCTCTTATAAAATTACCAGGAGCTAATATTAAAAACAGACCTCCAACTAAAAAACATGAAAATATTAAAAACTTTTTACGGTTAAATTTGTTAATACATAAATCTAATAATAGGTATGTTCCACCACATATAAATATCATTTCATGGGTAGCGCCAGTAATAAAAGCAATTAGCATTAACCAAGGTGTTTTTATTTTGTTTTTAGAGTAAATATTTAATAAAAATAATAACAATGTACTAGGCCATAAGTAATTGATTGCTCCAGAAAGCCATATTGTTGTTTCACCAAATACTGGAGTTAAAATCCAAATAAGAGCAAAAGTTAAAAGTACAATGTAAGGTGTTTTTTTTATGGAAATGAAATTTGAAATTAAGTAAATAAAAATACAAAATATCAATGAATTTATAATAGGAAAAGAATAATTACCTATAAAAAGAAATAACTGAATAAGAGAATGAACTATTATTCTTCCAGTCCAATTTAAATAAAGAATTTTTTGTGAATAAAGTATATCACTTAATGATGAAATTTTAATATCAGTCCAAGGGATATGACTATAATTATATTCATCAGGAGTAAAGTACATATTACTTGTTAATAAAAACATAATAGTAAATATTAATACATATAAATAAAGTTTTGGATTTTTTAAAGTACTATAAATAAATTTCATTATTTAACCTCCTATGTATGAAATATTATAATTTTGAAAAAGTAGGCAGCACATAAGTATGATTATATAATTATTTGTATTATATTTCAATTGTTAGAGTTTACTTGAAATGATATAAATTAATATCTTCATAAAAATCTATATGTTCTAAATTAGATTTAATAAAAAATATATATTGGACTCTCAATAGAGGAATTTTAGTTATTATAAGGAAGTGTTCAAATCTCTTTTAACTATGCAATTAAAAAAGATTAAGGAGAACAAATTATTAAAAATTAAATGAAATATAACAAACTTACATTTAAAAGTCATACATTCAGTCTTTTTATGAATATATTTTACTATAAGGAGGGAGTGTATATGAACTTTAAAGAATTTATAGAAAATGATAGAGAAAATAGAAACAAGGAGAGGTTTGAGGGAACTTTCTTAGATTACCTAGAAATTGTAAAACAAAATCCAGATGTAGCAATGCTTGCACATAAGAGGATGCATGAAATTATTAAAAGTAGAGGAGTTGAAGTCTTAAAGGGGGAAGAAAATCCAAGAGTAAAAAAAATATATGGTAATGAAACTATAAGAAAATATGGATTTTTCAAAGATGATTTTTATGGTATTGATAAAGTTATTATGAAATTAGTTAATTATTTCAATTCTGCTGCTATGAAAGGTGAGGAAGCAAGACAAGTTTTATATTTAGTTGGACCAGTTGGTGCAGGTAAATCGTCTTTGGTTGAAAGCTTAAAAAAGGCATTAGAGGATTGCTCACCAATTTACTCAATTAAAGGATGCCCAATGCATGAAGAACCTTTACATCTTATACCTAAACATTTAAGGCCTCAGTTTGAAGAGTTACTTGGAGTGCAAATTGAAGGAGATTTATGCCCTGTTTGCAGATATAAGTTGACACATGAATATGGAGGTAGGTATGAAGAATTTCCAATTGTAACAAATACTTTTTCTATTAGGTCTAGGAAAGGCATTGGGGTAGTTCCACCTGTAGATCCAAATAATCAAGATACATCCATACTTACTGGATCTGTAGATATCTCAAAGATGGATATGTATTCAGAAGATGATCCTAGAATATTTTCATTAAATGGAGCATTTAATGTAGGTAATAGAGGGCTTGTTGAGTTTATAGAGGTATTTAAGAATGATGTTGAGTATCTTCATACAATAATTACTGCAACTCAAGAAAAATCTGTTCCTTCACCAGGTAAAGGCTCAATGATTTATTTTGATGGAGTTATAGTTGCCCATTCAAATGAGGCAGAGTGGAATAAGTTTAAGTCTGATCATACTAATGAAGCAATTTTAGATAGAATAGTTAAGGTTGAGGTTCCATATTGTTTAGAACTTGATGAAGAGAAAAAGATATATGAAAAAATACTCAAAAAGAGTAATTTCAAAGCTCATATAGCACCACATACTATTGAAGTTGCTGCAATGTTTGCTATTCTTTCTAGACTTAGCCCATCAGCTAAAGCTGACCCTATGACAAAGCTTAAAATATATAATGGGGAAGAAATAGTTGAAAAAGGGACAACTAAGAGGATAGATATCATAGAACTTAAGGAAGAAGCAGGTTCTTATGAAGGCATGAAGGGAATATCTACACGGTTTATTGTTAAGGCAATAGATAATGCATTATCTAATTCTGAATATGATTGTATAAATCCATTAAGTATTATGGAAAGTATAATAAAATCTATTAAAGAAATGGATATAGGTTCTGATGATAAGAAGAAGTATTTAGGTTTTATACAAGATACCATTAGAAAAGAATATAATAAGGTTCTTGAAAAAGAAATTACTAAGGCATTTATACATTCATTTAGAGAACAGGCTGAAAGTTTATTTAATAACTACATTGATAATGCAGAAGCTTTTGTTAATAAGAGTAAGATTAAAGATAATTCAACTGGAGAAGAATTAAATCCAGATGAAGAATTTATGAGAAATATAGAAGAACAAATAGGGGTATCAGAATCCTCTAGTAAAGGTTTTAGAGCTGATGTTACTTCTTATATGTTTTATCTAGTTAGAAATGGTGGAAAAATTGATTATACTTCATATGAACCATTAAAGGAAGCAATTGAAAAGAAGCTTATAGCTTCAGTTAAGGATCTTTCAAGAATAGTAACAAAATCTCGAGTAAGAGATAAAGAACAAACTGAGAAATATAATGCTATGGTTGATGAAATGAAGAGTAAAGGCTACTGCTTACATTGTTGTGATGTTATATTAAAATATGCCGCTAATAATTTATGGAAGGATTAATAGAATAATGGCCATCTTTAGGGATAATAGTGAAAATATAGTTGATCACGATAGATCCATTGAAGATAGAAGAAGACATAGGCAGTTAGTGGATAAATCAATCAAAGAAAATTTAGGTGATATTTTATCAGAAGAAAGCATTATAGGAGAAGGTAAGAATAAAAAGTTTAAGATACCAATAAGGGGAATTAAAGAATATCAGTTTGTTTATGGAAAAAACACAAAAGGTGTTGCTTCTGGAACTGGTGAAGAAAAACGAGGAGAAAAAATTGGATCAGAAGATTCGAGAGCAGGAAAAGGTGGTGTAGGAGCTGGCAATAATGAAGGTGAGGATATTTATGAAACAGAAATCACTTTAGAAGAATTACTAGACTATATCACTGAAGATTTAGATTTGCCTAACTTAGATAGAAAGAAATATTCTGAAATAGTAACAGAATCAGCAGGCAAAAAACAAGGGTATCAAAGATATGGGATAAATCCAAGACTAGCTAAAAAGAAGACTGTAATGTCTAAGATTGCAAGAAAACAAGGGAAAATTAGAGCTTTAAAAGAAGAAGATGTTGAAGAGGATATTGGAAGATTTCCTTTTAGAGAAGAAGATTTAAGATATTATAGAGTTAAGAAAAAGCCAAAACGTGAAAGTAATGCTGTTATGATTTTCATCATGGATGTATCAGGCTCTATGGATAGTTCTAAAAAGTTTTTAGCTAGATCGTTCTTCTTTGTATTATCCAAGTTTTTAAGAAGAAAATATAACAATATTGCATTTGAATTTATATCTCATACAACAATTGCAAAAAAAGTAGATGAGTATGAATTTTTCCATAAGGCAGAATCAGGTGGAACTTATATTTCAAGTGGTTTAAATTTAGCTTTACAGTTAATAAAGGAAAAGTATCCTCCAACTGTGTGGAATATTTATCCTGTATATGCTTCAGATGGTGATAACTGGACTGAAGATAATGAGAAAGCTATGATTGCTGTAAAGGAATTAAGTAAAATAAGTAATATGTTTGGGTATGCGGAGTTATTACCATCAACTTATTCAACTACTATGTATTATAGATTTTCTAAGGAAATAAAGTTAAATAATTTTGTTCCTGTTATAGTAAAAGAGAAAAAAGATCTGTGGGATGCATTAAAACTTATGCTAAGCAAAGAGTTAAAGGAGGAGTAAAGGTGGATTATAATCTTAAGGATTTGATGAAATGGAATGAAAAAATAGAAAAGAAAGCTACTGAACTTGGATTAGACTTTTACCCTCAAGAATTTGAGATAATAGGATTTAATGAAATGTTAGGATATGAGGCATACGTAGGTATGCCTTCTAGATATCCACACTGGAGTTTCGGAAAATCGTATGAAAAAAATAAAACTTTATATTCTTTAAATTTAACAGGGTTGCCTTATGAGATGGTAATAAATTCTGATCCATGTCTGGCATATTTGATGAGAGAAAATACTTTGCTTTTACAGATATTAACTATGGCGCATGTTTATGGACATAATGATTTTTTTAAGAATAATAGATTGTTCAAAGAGGGAACAAGAGCTAAATATTCATTAGAACTATTTAAATTAGATGCAGACACAATAAGAAATTATATAAATACTCCAGGTATTGGATATGAGAAAGTTGAGAGAATTTTAGATTCAGCTCATGCTATAAAGTTGAATGTTGGACGTGTAATTGGACAAAAGCAAAGAACTGATGCTGAAATTAGAAGAGATATAATTGATGAATATAAAAGGAAAGTAGATAATAGAGGAATATTGGATTCCAATAAAGTTATAGATTTGCCTGATTTAGATAAGGTTCCACTTGAACCGTATGATGATCTGGTAGGATTTATAATTGAGCATGGAGATTTAGAAGATTGGGAAAGAAATATTTTAAAGATAGTTAAAAGAGAAGCTGAATATTTCTTACCACAAATTGAGACTAAAACTATGAATGAGGGATGGGCTAGCTTTTGGCACTATACTATATTAAAAGAATTAAACTTGTCTGATGACTTGCACATTGAATTTTTAAAAAGACATAATGATGTAGTTGCTCCAATGATTGGAGGTCTTAATCCTTATTATATTGGATTTAAAATTTTTCAAGATTTAGAAAAGAGATATGGTAGGAAAAAGATATTTGAAGTTAGAGAAATAGAAAGAGATGCTTCATTTATTAGAAGATATTTAACAAGAGAATTGTGTGAAGATTTAAATCTATTTCAATATGGAAAGAGAAGCTTTGATTATGTAATACAAGAAGTTTCAGATGAATACGGATGGGAAGAAATTAGAGATAATCTATCTTTTAATAGTGGATTAGGAATGATTCCTTATATTAGAGTGATAGATTTAAATAAGAAAAATAATACTCTAGTTTTAGAGCATGTATATGATGGTCGTGAACTTGAACTTGTTTATGCAAAAGAAACTTTAAAACATATACAAGGTTTGTGGGGGCATACTGTAAAGTTAATCAGCAAATCAAAGGATGGTAAGGGATTCACAATAAATTGTGAGGAGGGAAAAATAACAATTTTAGATAGTAACAAATAATAGGATATATGAATAATTTATTGATAGAAGGAATACTTAGGAGAAATGTAATGGATCTAAAAGGAAGTAAAACAGAAAGATGTCTTTATAAAACTTTTGCAGGAGAATCAAGAGCAAGAAATAAATATTCATTCTATGCTGATCGTGCGCGATGTGAGGGTTATAGATGGATAGGAGAAATTTTTGATGAAACTGCAGAAAATGAAAAAGCTCATGCAAGAGAAGTGTATAATAGGTTTTTGAAAAAAGTTTCATCAACAGAAAAAAATTTAATAGATGCTGTAATGGGTGAGAATGATGAAAGTAAAAAAATCTATAAAGAATTTGAAGAGATAGCAAGAGATGAAGGTTTTATAGAGATAGCTGATTTTTACAAGGAACTACAAGAAGTTGAAGAGTTTCATGGAGAGAGATTTTTGAAATTAGCAAATGAAATAAAGGATGATACTGTTTTTAAAAGTGATGAAGTTTCTTTATGGCAATGTATGAATTGTGGTTATATCCATGAAGGAAAAGAAGCTCCAATATCGTGTCCTCTATGTAAATATCCAAGAGCATATTTTAAACCTTTAGAAAGTAAAGAATAATTTCTAAGGAGGCTAGTATGTTTTATAGAATACCAGAAGAATTTTTCTTTCCTGTAGTAAAGGTTCATGAATCAAATTTTTTTGATAACATGGAGGAAGAAGATAATCTTAAAAAAGATGCAGATGAGAAAGATGTTTTTAAAGAAGCTGATGATGAGTATTTAAAAAATGAAATTGGTTAATTTGAAAGGAGCTGTATTTAGCAGCTCCTTTCTTTCCAAAGTGCCAATTTAGATAATTAAAAGAGGTGAATTAAATTTGGGATATGATAAAGTTATACATCGTCACTATGAAGATTTAAATAATTTAAATACTCTTCTTAGAAATTATGTTGATATGTATAGATTATTAGTTAGCAGTGCTGCAGAGCTAAATACTGTACAATTAGCTAAAAAGAGTGAAATTAAGGATGCTGTAGATAGAATTCATGAAATTGGCGAATTAATTGATGATTTATTAAAGGTAATTGAAAAATGTGAAGAATCATATATTAAGTATTGTTTCTTAAAGAATGAAGTTATTTCTGAAAATACTGAAAAGGAAAGTATTAAGACTGAAATACATAATGAATTAGAATATCATAATTAATTAGAAAAGAACTGTCTAATGATTAAGGCAGTTCTTCTTCAAATATAGTTTTATAATTTTTTAAAATGTAAATTACTTACCATTAGATAAGATCCAATAAGCATTAAAATAGCAGTTACAAGATTTGGAACAAAAATATTATTAATAGAACTACATATGAGTGCAAATAGTGCTAAAAAGCAACCAATAATAGTTATAGGAACACCAGTAAATACACCATCAAAAGATGAAGTATTAAATCTAGCCAATCTAAAGGCGCCACATATTGGTAAAGTTATTAATAATATAAGACCAAATATCCCATAAGGACCAAGTTTGTCTAATCCAAAAAGTAAATATAATAATAGTGATGGGGCAACTCCAAAGGATACCAAGTCTGCTAAAGAATCTAGCTCTTTTCCTAATTCACTTGATACTTGTAAAAATCTAGCCACTCTTCCATCATATCTATCAACTAAACCGGCAATAAGTATAAAGATACTTGCTAAAATATAATTACCTAGATGTGTATATAATAAAGATATAACTCCACATGAAAGATTTATAAAGGTAAAGATATTAGGAATACAACTTTTTCTCATATAATCACTCCTAAAAACATTATTACAATGAATTATTATAGCACAGAAATTAGTATAATATAAGAGTTACAATATATATTAAGATAAACTTAATGTTATTTTAGGATAACCTTGGGATAAAGTTGTAAGCGAGATTCTCGACATTACATTATATTGATGTTATAATCCTTATTAGGGATTAAATAATGGAGGTAATTTATGCAAAAAGTTAGATTTATATATAACCCATATTCAGGGGAAAATATAATTTTACATGAATTAGATAATGTTTTTAGACTACATCAAGAAAAAGGATATCAAGTAGTACCATATAGAATACAAAAGAATAAAGATATTTTAGAGGCATTTGATATTGTAGATGAATCTTATAAATATGTGTTAGTTGCAGGTGGGGATGGAACGGTAGATTCTGTAGTTAATGCCATGAAAAATAAGGGATTAGATTTACCTATTGCTATTTTACCAGTTGGAACTGCAAATGATTTCGGAACTTTTTTAAATATACCTCAAGATGTAACAGAAGCTTGTGAACGAATATTATCTACAGAACCGACTCCAGTAGATATAGGGAAAATAAATAATAAGTATTTTGTAAATGTAGCTAGTTCTGGCTTGTTTACAGATATATCTCAAAAAACTGATGTGAATTTAAAAAATACAATAGGAAAATTAGCATATTATTTAAAGGGACTAGAAGAAATACCTAATTTTAGAAAATTAAAGGTAAGGCTTAAGGCTAAAGAATTAGAATATGAAGGTGAAATGTATTTATTTCTTGTGTTTAACGGACAAACAGCTGGTAGCTTTAAACTTGCTAATAGGGCAGACTTAATGGATGGATATCTTGATGTTATAGTAATTAAGGCAGTAGCAATTCGTGATATACTTCCTTTGTTTATAAAAATACTTAAAGGTGACCACTTAGATTCTGAAAAAGTAATTTACTTTAAAACAGATGATGTAATTATTGAATCTAATGAAGACATTTTAACTGATATTGATGGAGAAAAAGGACCAGATTTTCCTCTTCATATACAATGTATAAAGGGTGGAATTAAAGTTTTAGGAATAAAATAAAATAGATAATAATAATAATAAGTAACAATAAAGTATGTTTGGAGGACTCCTTGTGAATTTTGCATATTACATTTTTTTGTTACTTATTATTTTTTTTCTTTATCTATTAATACTAAAGAATATGAGATTATCACCTAAAAAAATAAGATTATATATGACATTTGTTAGTATTTTATTTATATTAAGATATATAGGACTATTTTTGTTATCTGTGATAAAAGGTGGAACATTTGTTCATCTTTTAAAACCTTTATTATTTCTAAACCATTTAGCAATACCATTAATGGTACTAGCTCTATCATATGTATATTTAAGATGGGATAAACTTAATTTTAATTTTAATTATATAATTGCAACTATACTTTTATGTTTTTATTGTATAGGTATGATTTTCTTTAAGGGAAAAATTATATTTAATCCTACATATGGGTATATAATTAATGTAAATAATGAGGCTATGTTATATTTAATATCCTTAGTTTTAGTAGGATTTTTACTTGTTTTTTGTGTCTATTTTTTTGATAAACCTAATAATAATAGACATGGAATGATATATTTAATCACAGCCCTGACTATGGTAATAGTTGAGAATATATTGTATTTAGGTGGAATTAGATTTTTTCCATATCCTATAATTGGAGATGGAATTTTTATAATAATAATGAATCTAGCAGTTAATACTTTTAAAAGACAATCTATAAAAGCTGTTTCAAGCAATTGACTTGAAACAGCTTTTATTAGTTTCTCTTCTTTCCTCTAGAATTTTTTCTATAATTTGAATTTTTATTAGTCTTACTAGAAGAATTAGAAGTATTTGAACTCTTTTTATTTTTGTTATGTCTAGGAGTAGTAGCTTGGATTAAGCAGTCTTTACCATTTCCTATTAAGTCTTCTCTTCCAGCTATAATTAAAGCTTTTTTTACCTTTTCATAATTCTTTGGCACTGAAAATTGTATTAGTGCTCTTTGCATATTTTTTTCTTCTTGTGTTTTAGGAGTATAGACTTTTTCACCAGTTAAAGGGTTAAAACCAATATAATAGATTGTTGTAGATAAACTACCTGGTGTTGGATAAAAATCTTGAACTTGCTCTGGGGTATAACCCATATGTTTTACATATTGTGCAAGTTCTATTGCAGCATTTAAATCTGAACCAGGGTGAGATGACATTAAATAAGGAACTAAAAATTGTTTCTTATCTAATTTTCTGTTTATTTCAAAGTACTTATTTACAAATCTATCATATACTTCTCTTGTAGGTTTTCCCATTTGGGCTAAAACTCTAGGAGAAACATGCTCAGGAGCAACTTTTAATTGACCACTTATATGATGTTCACATAATTCTTTGAAGAAAGCTTCGTTTTTATCATGAATTAAGTAATCATATCTAATACCAGATCTAATAAATACTTTCTTTATGCCTTTAATTGATCTAATTCTTTTTAAAACTGAGAGATATTCTTTATGATCAATTATTAAATTTTTACAAGGTTTAGGAAACATACATTGTTTATTTCTACATGTTCCATGTTCAGCTTGAGTTTTGCAAGCTCTATGTCTAAAGTTAGCTGTAGGACCACCAACATCATGAATATAACCTTTAAAATCAGAAAAAGTGGTTAAAAGCCTGGCTTCATCTACTATAGAATCAGCATTTCTTGTTTGAATAACTCTTCCTTGGTGGAATGTTAAAGCACAAAAAGAACAAGATCCATAACAACCTCTATGGCTAGTTATAGAAAACTTAACTTCTTGTATTGCTGGAATTCCTCCTTGAGAATCATATATCGGATGATAAGTTCTCATAAATGGCATATCATATGTAAAATCCATCTCTTCGTTTGTAAGTGAATCTTGAGGTGGGTTTTGAACTAAGTACCTATCTCCATGCTTTTGGATAATTCCTCTTCCACGGATATTATCTTGTTCATAATATTGAGTTTTAAATGCTTCTCCATAAGCATCTTTATTGTTAGCTACATCTTCATATGATGGGCATATTATATATTTATCAAGGTTTTCAATATCCTTAGTTAAGAAACATGTACCTTTAATTGAAGTCATCTTTGAAATGCTACCACCATACTTAAAAAATTCTGCAATTTGAATTATAGTTTTTTCACCCATTCCATATATCAAAAGGTCAGCTTTTGAATCAAGTAAGATACTTCTTCGAACTTTATTACTCCAATAATCATAATGAGCAAATCTTCTAAGACTAGCTTCAATCCCTCCAATTATTATTGGGATATCTTTAAAAGCTTCTCTAATTTTATTACAATACACAATAACAGCTCTATCTGGTCTATATCCAGATTTGCCACCTGGTGAATATAAATCATCATGTCTCTTTTTCTTTGCAGCTGTATAATGGTTAACCATAGAATCAATATTTCCAGAATTAACTAGAAATCCATATTTAGGTGTACCTAATTTCTTGAAATCATCAGTGCTTTGCCAATCTGGTTGTGCTATAATTCCAACTGTAAATCCTTGAGATTCTAAAGTTCTTCCTATAATAGCAGTCCCAAATGATGGATGGTCTACATATGCATCACCAGTAACAATAATAAAGTCTAGAACATCTATATTACGTTTTTTCATATCTTCTTTACTAATTGGTAAAAATTCTTTAGCTAAAATCATTTTCTTATACTCCCATTCATATTATATTCTGAAAGTTTCATCTTATAGTATCATACAAGAGGGGTATATTCAAATCTATTAGCATTTTGATATATAATAAGGGACAATCAAAAAAATAACAAGTCAATTCGTCAGACTATTTTCTATCACCCTGTGTCAGCAGATTGATCTAATAGCTTGCTATGAGACCAATCTGTTTCCTTGCATGATGAAAAATATTGATGGTAAATTTGGACTTGTTATTTATTTTCATGTCTCTAAATGAAAATTCCTTTGCCTTTTGTTATAGATAAATATATAATGTAAGTATATAGAAGTTTTATAAAGCAGACCTTGGTCTGCTAATTTTATGGTTAAATTTAAAAGGTGGTGTAGATAATGGATGAGGGACCTCATAAACTGAAGAATGAAAATTTGAATAGAACATTTCTTAGAGGGAACCATACATTATTTAGTGTAGAACAATAAGTGCTTCCCTCAAAAGGAAAGAGGAGGACGCTTGGATGAAAAGATTATTAGTTTTTCTTTATACTCAAATTTTGGGGAATAAGATTTATGATGAGTTTAATGATGTACTTGGCGAACTGAAGGATATTTATGTAACTACAGATGATGGATATCCAAGGGTTATAGGATATAAAGTAAAAAGGGAAGGTGTAACCTTTCATTATGAATTTAAAAATATAAATTTTTATGAAGATAAAAATAGGGTTAAGATAAAAACAACTGGAAGTAGAGAAATACTTCCAAGAACTTACTCATACCTTTTATCTGAACATTTATTAGATAGAAAAATAGTGGATATAAACGGAAAAAAAGTAGTTAGGGTTAATGATTTAAGAATAGCAGAACTTGCAGGAGAATATAGGGTTGTTGCAGTAGAAACAGGTCCAGCAGCTATGTTTAGAAGAATGGGAACTCCAAAGCTTGGAAAATTCATATATAAGGCTATTAAGAAGGATTATGAAGATAAAGTATTAATGTGGGATGATGTTGAATCGGTAGAAATGGTTAATAATAATCTTCAATTATCTGTTCCATATAAAAAGTTATCAACGTTACATCCAGCAGATTTAGCAGATATATTAGAAGAACTTGATGATAAATCAAGAAAACAGGTATTTGAATCTTTAGATGAAGATTTGGCAGCAGATACTTTTGAAGAAATAGAAGATGAATATAGAGGAAGTATAATAAAAGATCTATCAGTAACAAAAACTGCTGAACTTTTAGAAAATATGGATAATGATGAAATAGTTGACCTTTTAGATGATTTAGAAGAAGAAGAAAGAGATAAAGTACTTTTCAATCTAGAAAAAGAAGATGCTGAAGAAGTTGAAGAACTTTTAAAATATGAAGATGAAACAGTTGGAAGTATTATGTCTAAAGATTTTATATCTTTTGGATTAAATTTAACTGTTGAAGAGACAATAGAGATATTAAAAGAAATGAAACCAGATGAAGATGTTTTATATTATATTTATGTAACAGATGAGGAAGATAAAATAGAGGGACTTGTAACATTAAGGGATTTGATTTTAAGCGAAGGATCATTAAAGCTTAAAGATGTTATGGAGGAGAATATAACTACAGTAAAATATGATGAACCTATAGGAGAAGCTATAGAACAAGCAGCAAAATATGATTTGTTATTAACACCAGTAGTTGATGACAATAATAAGATTATAGGAATAATACAGTTACATGATTTAGTTGATGAAACATTATACCCTCTATGGAAAAAGAAGAATAGAAAAAGTAATAATAATTAGTGTTATAATACAGTTTTAAATTTAAATTAAAAGTGTTGACATTTAAAGAACAAAGAATATAATAATATATAAAGAATAGTAAATTACTCAAAATTAAAAACTATGAAAAAGGAAAGTAACATTAATTAAGATTTCAGAGAGAAAAGGCAGCTGGAAACTTTTTATCTATAATTTATGTGAAGTGCCCTTTGGAGTTGAGGCCTGAACTAAAAAGTAAGGTTTTTCGGTACCGCCCGTTATAGTGGAAGAGTATTTTTAGTACTTGAAGAAAGTGGGATTATTGTATAATCCAATTAGAGTGGAACCACGGATATCACTTCGTCTCTATAATTATTTATAGAGGGGAAGTTTTTTTGTTAAATATTACTGATAGTTTTGAATGAAATTCAAACTTAATTGTGAATTGTAATAAAGTTTTAGGAGGAATTGAAATGATATATAATGATGTGTTAGAACTTGTAGGAAATACACCAATAATAAAAATTAAGAATTTATTAGATGAAAATAGTGCAGAAGTTTATGTAAAGCTTGAAAAGTGGAATCCAGGAGGTAGTGTGAAAGATAGAGCTGCACTTGGGATGATAGAAAAAGCAGAGAGAGATGGGATTCTAAAAAAAGGTATGACAATTGTAGAACCTACTAGTGGAAATACAGGAGTTGGATTAGCTTTAATAGGAAGATTAAAAGGATATAAAGTAATAATTGTTATGCCAGAAACTATGAGTAAAGAGAGAAGAGATTTAATTAAAGCTTATGGGGCTGAACTTATATTAACAGAGGGAAGCAAAGGAATGAAGGGAGCTATAGATAAAGCTTTAGAATATGAAGATAAACCAGGATATTTTATACCACAACAGTTTGAGAATATAGCAAATCCTGAAAAACATTATGAAACAACAGCAGAAGAAATATATAAAGATATAAGTGATCTTGATTATGTAGTTGCTGGAGTGGGTTCAGGTGGAACAATAACTGGGATATCAAAGAATTTAAAAAAGAAAATATCCAAAATTAAAGCTGTAGCTGTTGAACCTGCGGCATCACCAGTATTAAGTGGTGGTAATCCAGGAGCTCATAAAATTCAAGGTATTGGAGCTGGGTTTATTCCAGGAAATTATGAAAGTGAATATATTGATAAAGTAGTACAAGTAGAAGATTCAAAAGCATTTAAGGTAGCTAGAGAATTTGCAGAGAAAGAAGGAATTTTAGTTGGAATTTCTTCAGGAGCAGCAATTTATGCAGCAATGGAAATAGCTAAAAAGATAGGAAAAGGAAAAAAGGTATTAGCAATAGCGCCAGATGGTGGAGAAAAGTATATATCAATGGGACTATATGACTAGTAAATACAGATACAAAGGGGTTGTAGGCATTGTTTAAAAATTTGAACTATGACTTAAATAGAGTATTGGAAGATGACCCAGCAGCACGAAGTAAATTAGAAGTATTTTTATTATATCCAACAATTCATGCATTAATTGCATATAGAATTTCTCATTTTTTCTATAAGCATAAGATATTTTTATTGGCTAGGATTATTTCGCAAACTTCAAGATTTTTTACAGGAATAGAAATACATCCAGGAGCAACCATTGGAAGAGGTTTATTTATAGACCATGGAATGGGAGTTGTAATAGGTGAGACAGCTGAGATTGGAAATGATGTTACAATATATCATGGGGTAACCTTAGGGGGGACAGGAAAAGATAAAGGAAAGAGACATCCCACTATAGGAAATAAGGTTGTTATAGGGGCAGGAGCTAAAGTGTTAGGTCCTATTTATGTAGGAGATGGGGCAAAGATAGGAGCTAATTCTGTAGTTTTAAAAGATGTAGTTTCAAAATCCACAGCAGTTGGAGCTCCGGCTAAAAATATAGTAAAGACAGATGCCACTATAATTGAAATTAAGTCTAAAAAAGGTAAAAAACAAAAGCTTTACAATGATATGATAATTTAAATGGAAAAAACAGCAGCTTCTTAAGAGGTTGCTGTTTTTTTTATTCATTTATTAGTCGTTTTGAAATAAACTTATTTGAGTAAATTGTACAGTAAAAATATAATTAAGCGAACTTTAATTTCCATAAATTTAAAAAAATGAGATGCAATCGACATATATCTCGAAGTTCATCCATAGACTTTTATTTTCAAGTAGAATATAATATTAATAGTTAAAATGGAAAGGGACGGTGTAAGATGTTATCTCCATTAGCTATTAAGTTAATAAAAATGATGCCAGAAAGTTTGGTAATTGCATTGGCAAAAAAAATTGCGAATGACTATATAAAGAAATATGGAAGGTTAAATATAGAAGGATATGAAGAAATAAAATCTAGTAAAGAGCCTATTATATTTATCTGTAATCATCTTAGTAATTCAGATGGATTGATTTTAAACAAAATTTTAAAGAAAGATTTTGATCCATTTTTTGTTGCAGGAATTAAATTAACAGATGATCCTATAACTAATTTAGGAACAAAGATAGTTAAACATATAGCTGTTAAACCTAATTCAGCAGATAAAGAAGCTATAACCAATATGGTTAAGACGGTGAAGGCAGGAAATAATCTTTTAATATTTCCTGAAGGAACTAGAAGTAGAACAGGTGCAATGATAGAAGGAAAAAAAGGAATACTATTATTAGCAAGAATGACAAAAGCAAAAATTATTCCTATAGGAATGAGTGGAACAGATAAGCTTTTACCAATTAACGAATCAGGAAATATGGGAAGTGAAAAATGGCATACTGCAGATGTAAATATCAAATTTGGAAAGCCTGTTGTACTTGATAAGAGAGATAAAGATGAAGATAAGCATCTTTATGATGAGAAGTGCTTAAACAAAATTATGAAATCAATTGCGGAATTATTGCCTGAAAGTTACAGAGGTGTATATAAGTAAATGAAACAGAAGACAAAAAAAATACTAGAAACACTGAAAGAAACATATCCAGATGCAAAGTGTGAATTAAATTATGAAACACCATTTCAGTTATTGGTTGCAACTATTTTATCTGCTCAAACTACAGATAAGAAGGTTAATGAAGTAACTGAAACACTTTTTCATGATTATCCAGATTTAGAAGCATTTCTAAAAATTGAAAGCGATGAATTAGAAGCACGTATTAAGCAAATTGGACTTTATAGGAGCAAGGCAAAGAATTTAATAATGATGTTTAATCAATTAAAAGAAAATTTCAATGGGGTAGTCCCAGATACTATGGAAGGTATAACTTCTTTAGCTGGAGCTGGAAGAAAGACAGCTAATGTTGTATTATCCAATGCTTTTGGAGTACCATCTATAGCTGTAGATACTCATGTATTTAGGGTATCAAATAGGTTAGGACTTGCAGATTCAGAAAATGTACTTGAAGTAGAGAAACAGCTTCAAAAGGAGCTTCCGAAGAAGGAATGGTCCCTTGCACATCATTTGCTAATATTTCATGGTAGAAGATGCTGTATAGCTAGAAAACCAAAGTGTGAATTATGTCCAGTAGCTGATTTGTGTAAATATAACAAGAAATTGAAATAGTAAACCACCTTATAGATTATTTAATAAAAGAGTGGTACTTAATTAACTAAAAAATATTGAATATAATTATATAGAATAATAAATGTGATATTAATTAGGAGGCACGATACAGTATGAAAGTTGGAGTAATAATGGGAGGAATTTCTTCAGAAAGAGAAATTTCGTTAAAGAGTGGAGAATCAATAATTGAAAATATAGATAGAAGTAAATATGAAATAGTACCTATAGTTATAGATAGTAAAATAGATATTGTAGAAAAGGTGAAGGGAATAGATTTTGCTTTACTTGCACTTCATGGTCAGTTTGGCGAAGATGGTACAGTGCAATCAGTTCTTCAAACATTAGATATACCTTATTCAGGATGCGGTCCTTTAAGTAGTGCAGCTTGCATGGATAAGGATATGACTAAGAATTTGTTAAAGGCAGCTGGGATTAGAACAGCACCATGGATTAACCTAAGAAAAGGTGACGATATAAACTATGAAGAAATTAATAAACTTGGATATCCTGTCGTTGTAAAGCCAACTCATGGAGGATCAAGTGTTGCAACATTTATTGTAAAAGAAGAGAAAGAAATAAAAAAATCAGTGAATGAAGCTTTTTTATGGGATACAGAAGTTATGATTGAAAAATTTATTAAAGGGGATGAAATAACTTGTCCTATATTAGGAGATGAGATGTTTCCAGTTCTTGCAATAAAGCCTAATGCGGAATTCTTTGACTTTACAGCAAAATATCAAGATGATGGAGCCAGTGAGTTTGTTATAGAATTAGAAGAAAAGCTTCATAATGAAGTTGAAAAAATGGCATTAGACACATATAAAGCTTTAAAGTGTGTAGTTTATTCAAGAGTTGATATGATAATAACTGAAGAAGGTGTTCCGTATATACTTGAAGTGAACACATTGCCAGGAATGACTAAGAATAGTCTTTTCCCAAAGAGTGCTGCAGGAAGAAATATTCAATTCAGTGGATTATTAGATTTAATAATAGAAGAATCATTAAAAGAAAAGAGATAATAACTTTAAAATAAAGATAGGTGTTTAATAGCACTTATCTTTTTTTGTTAAGAAAAAATTAAGAAGTTATAGAACTTTATATTAAGATGTTGTAAGTAGAATAAAATTATCCAATCTGATAATATTTATGATATGAATATAAAAGGGGAATGGAGTGCATATAAAGTGAAAAAAATTTTAATTGTAGATGACGAAAAAGAAATAAGAGATTTAGTTGAGATATATTTAAAAAGTGAAGGATATGAAACAATAAAATGTGGTGATGGAGAAGAAGCTTTAGAAATTATTAAGTATGAAAAAGATATTGATTTAATAATTCTAGATGTAATGATGCCAAGGTTAAACGGTATTGAAGCATGTTTGAGAATAAGAGAAGAAAGAGAAATGCCAATAATAATGTTATCTGCAAAGTCAGAAGATGTAGATAAAATCTTAGGATTAAATATGGGAGCTGATGATTATTTAACTAAACCATTTAATCCATTAGAACTTGTAGCTAGAGTTAAATCACAACTAAGAAGATTTTATAGATTAAACCCAAGTGCTAATTTAGCAAAACAAGAAGGTGCAAATAATTCTATTCAAATAGAAGATTTAGAAATTAATTTAGAAACTCATGAAGCATTTATAGATGGCAATGAAATTAAGTTAACTCCAACTGAATTTGATATTTTAGTATTATTAGCAAAAAATCGTGGTAAAGTATTTTCAATTTCAAATATATATGAAAGTGTTTGGAATCAGGAATTTATGGAATCAGATAATACAGTTATGGTTCATATAAGAAAAATTAGAGAGAAAACAGAGGAAAATCCAAGAAAACCTAGATTTATAAAAACAGTATGGGGAGTTGGGTATAAAATTGATAAATGATAAAAAGTATAAGGAAGGATTTCTTAAAAAACTTGGGAAAAAAATATATAAAAATAGAATTTTTAATCCTATAAGAAAATATTTAGATTTATTAAAAGAAAAAATAGAGAAAAGTATAAGATTTGAGGTTATGATGGTTGTAGCTATATGCTTTCTTATATCATTTATTTTTTATGGATTCCTAAATAACATGATGAAAAGTGATAGTAAAGTTCCAATAATTAGTTATGACTGTCAAGCAGTAGAGAATTCAGCTAGAAGCTATGTTGAAAGGATACAAAAATCTGATGGAAATATTACATTGAAAAATGATGAATTTTTTAAGGAACTTTTTTATTCAGTTAATTATAGTGATGGAATTAAAGCGTATTTAACAGATTTAGATGGAAATGTTCTAAAAAAATCTTCTGCTGCCATAGAAGATAAAATAGATATATTTTTACTAATGTCTGGAGTTAGTAATGTAAATTATAATGATAATTCTGGGAAATCCCTTAAGTTTGTATATCCAGTAAATATAGGTGGAGATAGATGTTATTTTGTATATGAAGAAGCTCCAAAATCTTATATTAGATATGAATATCATGAATCTAGTAACTCATTTTTGGCATTAATTCTTTCTTGTATAGTTTTTGTAGTTATATTTATTATTGTTACAAATAAAAAAATGAAATATTTAGATGAGATAAGTCTTGGTCTAAAGCAAATTGCAGGAGGAAATTTAGATTATTTAATTAAGGAAAAGGGTAATGATGAAATACGAAATATTGCAACAAATATAAATTATATGTCTAAGGAAATAAATAAGAAAATGGAATCAGAAAGACGATCTGAGAAAACAAAAGCGGATCTTATAACCAATGTTTCCCACGATTTAAGAACTCCGTTAACTTCAATTATGGGATATATAGGGCTAGTTAAGGATGGTAGATATGAAAATGAAAAGACTAGAGATGAGTATTTAGATATAGCATTTAATAAAGCAGAAAAATTAAAAGTTTTGATTGAAGATTTATTTGAATATACTAAATTGAACAATGATGGAATAAAAATTAATAAAAGTAGAGTAAATATAACAGAATTTCTATTTCAATTAATAGATGAATTAACTCCATTATTTGAGGAGAATAATTTATCTATAATTAAAAGTATAGTAGATGAAAAGATATTAGTAGAATTAGATCCAGATAAGATGTTAAGGGTATTTGAAAATTTATTAACTAATGCAATAAAATATTCATATAAGCCAGGTAATATTGTTATTGGAGTATATGAGAAAGATGGATATGTTACTGTGTCTATAGGAAATAAGGGGGCGAATATATCATCAGAAAAGATATCTAAATTATTTGAAAGATTTTATAGAATAGATGAATCTAGAAATGAAAAAAGTGGAGGATCAGGACTTGGTCTTGCAATATCAAAAAATATAGTGAATTTACATGGTGGTCAAATTTGGGCTGAATGTTATGGTGAAGACATAAGCTTTTATGTAAAGTTAGAATGTGAAAAATATTATACAAATTAGGTAACTTTTAAAAAAAAATAAATATCTTAATAAGGAGGAATAATTTATTTTTTTGGAGGATATATGCAAAATAAAAATGAGAAAAGTTTATTTGGCATAGACATTAATGAGCATTCACAAAATGTTAACTTTACAACTTTAGCAACAAGAATAGACTTTATATACTTAAGATCTTCAGGTTCAGGAACTGGGAGGTTTAGGGTAGATAAGAAATTTCTACAGTTTGCACGTGAAGCAAGAAATTTTGGAATACCAGTTGGAGCATATCATTATGGAATTCCATCTTATGATGTAAATACAGCAGATATGCAATGTGATGATTTTATAAATATATTACAACAAGGATTTGGAAGTAAAGATTATGGAGACCTTTTTCCTGTTCTTGATGTTGAAGAACCTAAAGAAAAAATAATTTCTACCACTGCTTTAATAAACTGGATAGACAGGTTTAGAAAAAGATTTGAAAGAAAAACTAGAAGAAGATTAATGCTTTATGTATCATCTGCTTTTGTAGAGATATATGATAACTTTTTAGTTCCAGGAAGAGGATTTCCATTAAGGAATATGCCTCTTTGGATTGCTATGTATACTAAGATTCCTGGAAATCCACCATATCCGAATGATGGAGGAGGATGGACTAGGTGGAGAATATGGCAATATAGTGAAGATGCAAATGTTATGGGAGTTGGAAATCCAGTTGATGCGAACTGGGGGCCAAACAACATTGATTTATTAATACAACCAAGTGTTGTTACAGGATTAAAAGCTAATAAAGAAGGTGGAAATATAGTAGTGACTTGGAATAGGGTACCTGATGTTGATTTATTAGGATACAATTTATTTGTTAATAATTCATGGGTAGGAACTGTAGACGAAAGTGATGCTCAATTTATAATTAAGAGAGATAAAATTAATGTTCCAAGTGGAACAAGTATATCAATAAGTATTGAAGCTTTTGATTATGATGGTGAAACATCTAAAAGAAGAGCAAAGGTAGTGTTATAAAGAAGCTTATGAAAGGAGTTTTCACAAGCTTCTTTCTATTTTTTATATTATGATATAGTACTATAGTTTTAAATAATTATTATTTAGATTTTAAAGATATTTAGTGTATTTAAGAAGTGTAATAGCTTATATTTTTTTATAAATTCTTATATAATTAAAAGTAAAGTATTGATGTTATAAAATTAAATACATAGAAAAAGTAATTATTAATATTAACTTTATATAGAATATTGATGAGGATAGCTTATGAATATAAAAATGATATGCATAGATTTAGATGGAACTTTATTTAGTAACAGAAGAAAAGTTATTTCTGAAAATTGTAAAAATGCTATACAAGAAGCTAACGAAAAAGGAGTTGAAATAGTAATAACAACTGGAAGAATATATAATAATGCGGTACAAATATCAAAAAAGATTGGTGTAAATTGTCCAGTAATAGCAGCTAATGGAGCTGTAATTATGGATAGAGGATTTGAAAGAGAGATATTTTGCAACATACTTGGTTATGATAATTGTTTAGATATTATAAAGTTGGCTAAAAAGCATAAAGTAACCCTACATTTTTATACAAAAGATATTATAATAGTAAGTGATTTTTTAGGCTTTTTTATAGGAAGTGTATCTGCACATACAAATAGAGATAAACAATATGGAATAAAAGTTAAGAAATACTTTAATTATAATAGGTTTATAGGAAACTTAAAAAAATTCAGCAATGAAATAGTGAAGTGTGTTATTTATTCAAAAAATGAAAATAAGATAATTTCATTTAGAAAAGAAGTAGAAGAAAAAAGAGAGTTAGCTATTTTTGGAGCAGGAAAATACTCTGTTGAAATAAGTTCAAATGGAATTTCAAAGGGAAAAGCAGTAGAAATATTAGCCAGTGATTTAAAAATTAGCAGAGAAGAGATATTGTGTATTGGTGATAATGAAAATGATATTTCTATGATTGAATATGCAGGTATTGGAGTTGCTATGGGAAATGCAGTACCTAAACTTAAAGAAATAGCTAATTATATAACGGATACAAATTATAATGATGGAGTTTCTAAAGCTATAAGAAAGTTTGTTTTAGATTAGAATTTGATATATGATATAAGTAAAGAATTTATTTGTTAGTTATTACAATTTAAAAGGTTTTGACTAATTATATATTTATATAGTATTATTTGAGTATTATTAAATAGACGGTTGTATGGAGGATAGAGCATTGAATTTTAATATAGTTTTATATCAACCTGAAATACCACAAAACACAGGAAATATTGCAAGAACTTGTGTATTGACGGAATCAAAGTTGCATTTAATTAAACCTTTAGGTTTTGAATTAGATGAAAAACATTTAAGAAGAGCAGGATTAGATTATTGGAAAGATCTAGATTTAGAAGTACATGAAAGCTATGAAGCGTTTATGGAAAAGTATGGGGATAAGAAAATATTTTTAGCAACAACTCATGGTGGAGAACATTATGATGAGGTTTCATTCTCTAAAGGGGATTTTATTATGTTTGGAAGAGAAACATCTGGGGTTCCAGAAGGGGTTCATAATGCACTTGAAAACATAAGAGTACCTATGGTTAAGAGTAGCACAAGAAGTTTAAATTTATCAAATACAGTTGCTATAATTGCATATGAAGCTTTAAGACAAATTGGATTTCCAAACATGAAGTAAGTTAGAGGGGAATGAGGAGAATGGATAAAATTAAAATAATTACTGATAGTTCAGCAGACTTACCCAAGGAATTATTTGATAAATTAGGCATAGATGTTCTACCGTTACTTATTAATTTTGGAGAAGATAGTTATCTTGATGGAGTAGAGATAGGTACGGATGAGTTATTTGAGAGAATAGAAAAAGGGGATGTTTTTCCTAACACAGCTCAAGTAACACCTAATAGATTTGAAGAAGTTTATAGAAGATATTTAAGTGAAGGTTATAAAATAATCTCTATCAATCTTTCATCAAGTATGAGTGGCACATATCAATCAGCATGTTTAGCTAAGAATATTATAGAAAGTGATAATATATATGTTGTTGATTCTAGAACAGTTACAGCAGGAGTAGCCCTTCTGGCATATAGAGCAGCTATTTTAAGAGATTCAGGAAAAACATTTAATGAGATAATAGAAGATATAGAAGAAAAGAAAGAATGTATTTGTTCTTCTTTATGCTTTGAGTCTTTGGATAACTTAGTTAGAGGTGGAAGGATATCTAAAACGGTAAGTGTAGTAACTGGAGTTTTAGGAATTAAATTAATATTAGAAGTAAAAGAAGGCGTAATGGCAGTAAAAGATAAAGTAAGAGGAAGTAAAAAAGCTGTTAAAAGAATTCTCCAAGATCTTGAAGAATATAAGCCTTTGGAAGGAATGCCAATAATATTACTAAACTTAAATAATGTAGATGTACATGATCCTATAAAGGAACATTTTGATGAACAAGGAATTGATTTTATAAGTGCAAATGTAGGATGTACAGTTGGAATTCATTCAGGGAATAACGTAACAGGAATATTTTTCTTTTCTGAGGAAAAGTAATTTAGAGTAAGGAGCAATAAGTGCTCCTTTGCTTATATAAATTATGAAAATGTATACATAAGGTGGTTGGACAAATAAGTTTAAGGAAATTGAGGTGTTAAGGAAATGAAGATGGACTATTCTTATAAATTGACACAGGAACAAAGACTAGCATTAACTCAAGAAATGCAATTATCTATTAAAGTATTACAAATGTCAGCAAATGATTTAAGAGAATATATAAACAATGAATATGAAGAGAATCCAGTATTGGAAATTAAAGATGAATTCATTTCAAACACAAATGAAAAAAGTACAGATTTAGACAAGCACGACTATAAAGAGATGATAAAATATTTAGAGTTTGATAATTATGGGGCTCAAAGTTATGGAAGCTATGATGATGAAGAAGTATCTCCTTTTAACTTTATTTCACAAAAAAAATCTCTTAAGGAATACTTACATGAACAAGTTATGGAAATAGAAGAAGAGGACTTAAAAAAGGAAGTTGCTGACTATATAATTGAAAATCTTGATAGTAGAGGTTATTTAGAGATTAGCATTAGTGAGATAGCAAAAGAACTTAATTTAAGTGAGAAACTTATAGAAGAAGGATTAGAAATAGTTCAAAGCCTAGAGCCTTATGGAATAGGAGCAAGAAATATAAAAGAATGCTTAAAGAATCAACTTAAATATCTAGGATATAATGATGAAAAATTAAAAATTATAGTAGAGAATTATTTAGAGGACTTGGCAGATAATAAATATAAAAATATAGCATCACAATTAAATATATCACCAAGAGAAGCACAAAGATATGGAGATATAATAAGAAAATTAGAACCAAAACCATCGAGAGGATTTTATACCGGAGAAGAAGTAAAATACATATTACCAGATGCTGAAATAAGGAAAGTTCAAAATGAGTTTTTAGTGATAATGAATGATAAGTTGGTTCCAAACTTATCAATAAGTGGAGTCTACAAGGAAGTGATTAATAAAAATCAGGGTGATGATGTTAATTCGTATGTAAAAGAAAAATTAGATAAAGCACTATTTTTAATAAAGAGCATAGAGCAAAGGAGAAGTACACTTTATAAAGTTCTAGAAAAAATAGTTGAAAAGCAAAGAGAATATTTTGAATATGGAATAAATTATCTAAAACCAATGACACTGAAAGATATATCTAAAGAAATTGAAATGCATGAATCAACTGTAAGTAGAGCTATAAAAGAGAAATATATTTTAACTTCATATGGAACAGTTAAGATAAAAGAGTTATTTACTACAGGAGTATCTTCATCAAAGAGTGAAGATGAAATTGCAGTTTCTAATATAAAAAATAGAATAAAGAAACTTGTTGATGGGGAAGATAAAACAAAGCCATTTTCGGATCAATATATATGCGATTATTTAAATCGTGAAAACATAAATATATCAAGGAGAACTGTAGCAAAATATAGAGAAGAATTAGGAATAAGATCGTCTAGTAAAAGAAAAAGAATTTAATTTTGAAATTCAGTATATTAGCATAAAAAGGCTTATATACTGAATTTTTCTGAGTATTCCAAGAATGAAGCATATATGAATGTATATACATCAAAAGAAGAATTTTTAAAAAGTTTGCAGAAACTCTTTTAAAATTTATGACATTGCATTATAATAATACATGTGGGACAAGAAAATAGAGAGTGGGACAATATTAGCCCAAAGGAGTGTTTGAATTGAAGGAGATATTAAGACTTCAAAAGAAAATAGTTCCTGAACTTGTAGAAGTTTTAGAAAAAAGGTACAATATACTAAGGACTATATACTATAATCAACCTATTGGAAGACGAATACTTGCAAATGAGTTATGCATTGGGGAGAGAATAGTTAGAACTGAAATCAGCCTTTTAAAAGCACAGGGACTTATTGAAATAAATACTCCAGGTATGACTGTGACTGATAGTGGTGAAGAAGTTGTTAATGAACTTAAAGATTTTATACATGAGATTAAAGGATTGTCTGAAATCGAAAATCAAATTAAATCTATGTTAAATTTAAGAAGAGTCATTATAGTTCCAGGAGATGTTGAAGAAAATCCAATAACATTAAAAGAACTTGGTAAGGCTTGTTCGAATTATCTAAAAAGTATTATTAAAGATAATAATGTAATAGCTTTAACAGGAGGAAGTACGCTAAAGGAAGTTGTTGAAGCTTTTCCAAAGCTAAATAACTTTTCAAATATATTAGTAGTTCCAGCAAGAGGAGGCATGGGAAGAAAGGTAGAAACACAAGCAAATACCTTGGCAGCATCCTTTGCCAAAAAGATAAATGGAAGTTACAAAATGCTCCATATTCCTGAGAATATCTCTTTAGATATTTTAGATACTTTACTAAAAGAAAAAGAGATTAAGGAAGTAATTGATTATATTCATAAAGCAGATATATTAATGTATGGTATAGGTAATGCTAGTGAAATGGCAATAAAAAGAGGAGCATCTCAAGATGAAATTGATAGACTCATGGATTTAGGAGCAATTGGAGAAGCTTTTGGCTGTTATTTTAATAAAAAGTCAGAAGTTGTATCTCAAACCACCCCAATTGGAATTAATATTAAAGAAGCAAGAAAAATTAACACACATATTGCAGTGGCTGGTGGGAAAAATAAAGTAGAGTCAATAATTTCAACTCAACGTAATAATAGTAATGGGATTCTTGTGACCGATGAAGCTGCGGGTCGAGAAATTTTAGATGTTTTAAAGAAAACCATGAATAATTTTATTTAGTTTATAAAAAATAATTTTTATAAATACATTTTTAGGAGGTAATTTTAATGGCAAATGTTAAAGTAGCAATTAATGGATTTGGACGTATTGGACGTCTTGCATTCAGACAAATGTTCGGAGCAGAGGGGTTTGATGTTGTTGCAATCAACGACTTAACAGATCCTAAGATGTTAGCTCACTTATTAAAATATGATTCATCTCAAGGTAGATATGAAGGAACAGTAGAAGCAAAAGAATCTTCTATCGTTGTTAATGGAAAAGAAATAAAAATTTATGCACAAGCTGATGCAGCTACACTTCCTTGGGGAGAAATTGGAGTAGACGTAGTACTTGAATGTACTGGTTTCTATGTATCAAAAGCAAAATCTCAAGCACACATCAATGCAGGTGCTAAGAAAGTTGTTATTTCAGCTCCAGCTGGTAACGATCTTCCAACAGTTGTATTCAATGTAAACCATGATATATTAACTGCTGATGATAACATAATTTCAGCTGCATCTTGTACAACTAACTGCTTAGCTCCAATGGCTCAAGCACTTAATAATTATGCACCAATCCAAACTGGTATAATGTCTACAATCCATGCTTATACTGGAGACCAAATGGTATTAGATGGACCACATAGAAAAGGTGATTTCAGAAGAGCTAGAGCTGCAGCTGTAAACATAGTTCCTAACTCAACAGGAGCTGCAAAAGCTATTGGATTAGTTATTCCAGAATTAAACGGAAAATTAGTCGGTTCTGCACAAAGAGTTCCAGTTCCAACTGGATCAACTACAATTTTAACTTCAGTAGTTAAAGGAAAAGATGTTACAGTTGAAGGAATCAATGCTGCTATGAAAGCTGCTTCAAATGAATCTTTTGGTTACACTGAAGATGAAATAGTATCTTCTGATGTTGTTGGAATCAGATTTGGTTCTTTATTCGATGCAACTCAAACAATGGTATCTAAAATCGGAGAAGATTTATACCAAGTTCAAACTGTTGCATGGTATGACAACGAAAATTCATATACTAGCCAAATGGTTAGAACTATAAAGCACTTCGCTAACTTCTTAAAGTAATTTAAGACTCTTAGTTATAAGTATTTAAACATTAAAAATCAGTCTGGTTTTGTAGTATAAGGCTATGAGGCCAGACTGTTTTAAAATAAAGAAATATTATGAGGTGAAAATAATGAGTTTTAATAAGAAAAGTATTGAAGACATCCAAGTTAAAGGAAAAAAAGTACTAGTAAGATGTGACTTTAATGTACCTTTAAAAGATGGCGTTATAACAGATGAAAATAGATTGAACGGCGCATTACCAACTATAAAGTATTTAATAGAAAATGGAGCTAAAGTTATACTTTGCTCACACTTAGGAAAAGATGCTTCTAAGTCATTAGCACCAGTTGCTAAAAGATTAAGCGAAATGCTTAGTAAAGAAGTCGTTTTCGCTAGAGATGAAGAAGTTGTAGGCGAAAATGCTAGAAAAGCTGTTGCTGATATGAATGATGGAGATGTTGTATTATTAGAAAATACAAGATGCAGAAAAGAAGAAACTAAGAATGTTCAAGAATTCTCTAAAGAACTAGCTTCACTAGCTGATATATTTGTTAACGATGCATTTGGTACAGCTCACAGAGCTCACTGCTCAACAGTAGGTGTTACAGAATTCTTAGATACAGCTGTATGTGGATACTTAATTCAAAAAGAATTAAAGTTCTTAGGAGAAGCTGTTAATACTCCAGTTAGACCTTTCGTTGCTATACTTGGAGGAGCTAAGGTTTCAGATAAGATTGCTGTAATAAACAACTTATTAGATAAAGTTGATACATTAATCATTGGTGGAGGAATGGCTTACACATTCTTAAAGGCTCAAGGATATGAAATTGGAACTTCATTAGTTGAAGAAGATAGATTAGACTATGCTAAAGAAATGATCGAAAAGGCTGAATCTAAAGGAGTTAAGTTCTTACTACCAGTAGACCACAGAGTTGCTGCTGAATTTAAGGACGTTGAAGCTACAGTTACAGCTGATCAAAATATTCCAGCAGGAAATATGGGACTAGATATTGGACCTAAGACTGATGCTTTATATGCTGATGCTATAAAGGATGCTAAGACAGTTATATGGAATGGACCTATGGGAGTATTCGAATTTGAAAACTACAATAAGGGTACTATTGCAGTTGCTAAAGCTATGGCTGATGCAGATGCTACAACAGTTATCGGAGGAGGAGACTCTGCAGCTGCTGTAAATATATTAGGATTTGGAGATAAGATGACTCATATTTCAACTGGTGGTGGAGCTTCTCTTGAATTCTTAGAAGGTAAGGTTTTACCAGGAATCGATGCATTAAACGATAAATAAGAAATAAATTCAAATTTAAATTTTAGAGGTGAATTAAATGAGAAAACCTGTTATTGCTGGAAACTGGAAGATGCACTATACTCCAGAAGAAGCTGTTAAAGTTATAAATGAATTAAAATCATTAGTTAAGGATGCTACTTGTGAAGTAGTAATCTGCCCAACTTTTGTTTGCTTAGATGCTGCTATAAAAGCTGCTAAAGGATCAAACATAAAGATTGGTGCCCAAAACATGCACTTTGAAGAAAAAGGAGCTTTCACAGGAGAAGTTGCTCCAGGAATGCTTGAAACAATGGGTGTAGACTATGTTGTTTTAGGACACAGTGAAAGAAGAGAATATTTCAATGAAACAGATGAAGCTTTAAATAAGAAAGTTAAAGCTGCATTTGAACATAACTTAATTCCAATGCTTTGTTGTGGAGAATCTTTAGAACAAAGAGAAAATGGAACAACTAATGATGTTATTTCAGCTCAAATTAAAGCTGATTTAGCTGGATTAGATAAAGTATTAGCAGAAAAGGTAGTTATAGCTTATGAACCAATTTGGGCTATAGGAACTGGTAAAACTGCTACTAATGAACAAGCAAATGAAACAATAGCTGCTATTAGAGCAGTTTTAGCTGAAATGTTTGGTACAGAAGTTGCTAACAAGGTAAGAATCCAATATGGTGGATCAGTTAAACCAAATACTATAAAAGATCAAATGGCTATGCCTGATATAGATGGAGCTCTAGTTGGTGGTGCAAGTTTAGTTGCTGCTGATTTTGCTCAAATTGTAAATTTCTAAGAATTGAGAAATTTATGGTAATTAAACATGCAAGCTCTTAAATGTTTAAGAGTTTGCATGTTTTTTTATAAAAACATAGAAGTACTCATATAAGAAAGATAGACTTTACCATTGAGATAACAAGTAAAACTATGTTATACTTTAATAAAAAATCAAAGGGAGAAAACCCTTTTAGATATATGGAGGAATATTATGAAGATATCTACAAAGGTTGAATATGGAATAGTAGCTTTAATAGATATAGCTACAAATTCTAGTAATGGAGATGTTGTTACAGTAATAAGTATTTCAGAAAGACAAGGAATTTCTAAAAACTACTTAGAACAAATTTTAACACCTCTTCGTCAAGCTGGAATAATAAATGGAACAAAGGGAGCTCAAGGGGGATATACATTAACTACTGAACCAGAATATTTAAAGCTTTCAACTATATTAAATGCATTAGATAGCAATTTGCTTAATGTTACTTTTGATAACAGTATGAAATGTAATCAAAATGCGATTAATGTAATAAAGAACAATATGTGGGATAAATTAGATGCAAGTTTTAATAAATTAGCTGATAATACAACACTTGCAGATTTAGTTGAAGAATATAGAAATGGTACAATAGATTCTGCTATGTTTTATATTTAGGTATACCTTTACAAAGTTGCAAAGGTATTTAAAAAATAATATAATAAAAATGTGTTAAAATTTGAACAATAATAGTGTAGAGATAAATATAATGGAGGTATAGGCATGGCAAAGAAACCAGTTATGTTAATGATAATGGATGGTTTTGGATTAGCTCCAAAATCAGAAGGAAATGCAGTAGCATTAGCAAAGAAACCAAATTTAGATAGATTATTAAAGGAATATCCAAATTCTGAACTTCAAGCAAGCGGAATGGCTGTTGGTCTTCCAGAAGGACAAATGGGAAATTCAGAAGTAGGACATTTAAATATAGGTGCAGGAAGAATAGTATATCAAGAACTTACTAGAATTACTAAGTCAATTGCAGAGGGAGATTTCTTTAGCAATGAAGCTTTATTAAAAGCTATGAAAAATGCAAAAGAAAACAATACATCATTACATTTAATGGGATTGTTATCAGATGGTGGAGTGCATTCACATCTTGATCATTTAAAAGGCCTTTTAGAATTTGCTAAGAAAGAGGGTCTTCAAAAGGTTTATGTTCATGCATTTATGGATGGTAGAGATGTGCCTCCATCATCGGGTAGAGAATTTGTAGAAAAAACTGAAGCTATTATGAAAGAAGTTGGCATAGGTGAAATTGCTACACTAAGTGGTAGATATTATGCAATGGATAGAGATAATAGATGGGAAAGAGTTGAATTAGCTTACAATGCATTAGTATTAGGTAAGGGTGAAACTGCATCTTCAGCTATTGAAGCTATAGATAAATCATACAATGATAACAAGACAGACGAATTTGTATTACCATGTGTAGTTACAAAGGATGGAAAAGCAATAGCAACTATAAATAATGAAGATTCAGTTATATTCTTTAACTTTAGACCTGATAGAGCTAGGGAATTAACCAGAGCCATAAATGATAAGGTGTTTGAAGGATTTAAGAGAGAAACTTTAAATCTTACATTTATAACTATGACTCAATATGATAAGACTTTAGAAGGTGTAAGTGTAGCATTTAAACCACAAACACTTGCTAATACTTTAGGAGAATACATTTCTTCAAAGGGATTAAAGCAACTTAGAATAGCTGAAACTGAAAAATATGCTCATGTTACTTTCTTTTTCAATGGTGGAGTTGAAAAGGAAAATGAAGGTGAAGATAGAAAAGTTATTCCATCACCTAAGGTTGCAACTTATGACCTTAAGCCAGAAATGTCTGCTTATGAAGTTACAGAAGAGTTATTAAATAGAATAGATGAAGATAAGTATGACATGATTATACTTAACTATGCTAATCCAGATATGGTTGGACACACAGGAATAGTTAATGCTGCAATTAAAGCTGTAGAAACTGTTGATGAGTGTGTAGGAAAAGTAGTAGATAAGATTCTTGAAAAAGATGGTACATTATTTATTACAGCTGACCATGGAAATGCAGAAACTATGATTGATTTCTCAACAGGAAATCCATTTACTGCACATACTACAGAACCAGTTCCATTTGTTTGGGTAACTAACAATGTTAATGGAAGAAGTCTAAAAGCTGGTAAGCTTGCAGATATTGCCCCAACAATGTTAAATGTCATGGGGGTAGAAGTACCTGCAGAAATGACTGGAGAATGTTTAATTTCTAAATAGAATATAATTTATAATTTTAGAGGCTGTCCTTGAAAGAGGATGGCTTCTTTTTGTCTAAAAATAATATAATATATGTTGTTTTATTACAGAATTGTAATAATTCATTGGACTCTTTTGTAATATTGAATGATTATTATTTAAGTATAGTAACCAAGAAGTGAGAGGGGAAATAGTAATGATAATTATAAAAACAGAAAACTTAAGTAAGGTTTATGGCAAGAAGGATAATAAAGTTATTGCATTAAATAATGTAAATATAGAAATAGAAAAAGGAGAATTTGTAGCCATAATAGGAGCAAGCGGATCAGGAAAAAGTACACTTCTTCATCAAATTGGAGGAGTAGATGGACCAACTGATGGAAAGGTAATTATAGATGGCAAAGATATATATAGTTTAAATGAAAGCAATCTAGCAGTTTTTAGAAGAAGAAAAATAGGTTTCGTATTTCAATCATTTAACTTAATTCCAGTATTATCAGTGGATGAAAATATAAGAATGCCTGCACTTCTAGATCATCAAAAAGTTGATGAAGAGTATTACAAAGATTTAATTAAAACTCTTGGATTAGAGGATAGGCTAAATCATCTTCCATCAGAACTTTCAGGTGGCCAACAACAGAGAGTTGCAATAGCTAGGGCATTAGTTAACAAACCAGCAATAATATTGGCTGATGAGCCTACTGGGAATTTAGATAGTGAAAATTCAAAAGAGATTATGGAAATGTTAAAGGTATCTATTAGAAAATATAATCAAACAGCAATAGTTATAACTCATGATTTAACCGTAGCAGAAAATACAGATAGAATTATTAAGATTAAAGATGGAAAGGTAGTCAAATAGGTGTTAATGCTATGAAAAGTTATAGTGAAATATCTAATAGATATATGAAAGAAAATAAAAAGAGGACTGCATTAACCATTTTAGGAATTACTTTGGCAACAGTTTTGATATTTGCAGTAGGAACATTTCTCTTTAGTTTTAAAGATTCAATGATTGTAAGTGAGAGAGCAAAAAGTGATTATGAATTTCAAGTTAGAAATATAAATTCAGAGCAAGCAGAAAAGGTTGTAAATAATGCTGAAGTTAAGGATAGTTCTGTATATGAATCTGGAGAAGAATATTCTCTTTCAGCAATTAACCGAAAAACTGTTTTAGAAAAAGGGAATAAAGATTATTTTGATAAGATATATACTAATAAAGTTTTAGAAGGGAGAGAGCCAGAAAAAGAAGGAGAAGTAATAATTGATGTTAATGTAAAAAATATTTTAAGAACAAAAGTTGGAGATGAATTTACATTAACTAATCAGGAAGGTAAAATTACAAAGATTAATATAGTTGGTATATCAGAACAAAAGATTTATACTTCAAATGGACCATTAGTTTTTACTGGATATACAGATAATTTTGATAATAGTAAGAATTATTATATATATGTAAATTTGAAATCAGATAAAAGTAAGCAACAAATAATTGATAAAGTAATAAAAACTGCAAATATAGAAGTTAAAGATGGAACCAAAATAAATAACAGTGAATTGCTTTATTTAACAGGAAATGGACCAGCAAAAGGAATTACTGAATCCTTATATAAGATGGCTGTATTTGTCATAGTTATAATAATGCTTTGTACAATTACAGTAATATATAACTCATTTAATATATCAGTTATAGAGAGAATAAAATACTTTGGAATACTTAAAGCTATTGGAGCAACACCTAAACAAATAAAGAGAATTATCTTAAAAGAAGGAGCTATAATGGGAGTAATTGCATTGCCATTAGGTTGTTTAATTGGGTATTTTTCTCTTGTAATAGGAGTTAAGTTATTTATAGGAGATAGTTTAATTTTTGTAGATAATTTTAAAGTACAATTTTATCCAAGTATTATAGCAGTTACTGTGGCATTAGTTTCAGTAACAATATGGATTTCAATATTGGGTCCTGCAAGAAAAGCAAGGAAAGTTTCAGCAGTGGAGGCCATGAGGAATAAAAATGAAATTAAGATTGGTAAAGTTAAGAGAAGAAGAGGAAAACTTGTAGGGAAGATATTTGGAATAGAAGGAAGCTTAGCTTATAAAAATATTAGAAGAACACCAGTTAGATTTATAATAACAGTTGTAGCTTTAACCATATCAATTATAATGTTTAATGTATTTTATGGTTTCTTAGATTATGCTAAGCAATATATATATCAATCTTATGGAAATATATTTTTTGACTCCCAGCTAGGAAAGACAGGGGAAGAAATATTTACAAAGAATGAAGTGAATGATATAGAAAGTAAAAGTTTTATTAAAAATACTTATGAATTCAATTTGAAAAATACAAAAATAGCTATTTCAAAAGATTATATAAATGAAGATTTTATAGAAAAAACAGGATTTGATAAAGGAAATGAAGAGGTAAATAATTATAATATATTATCTAGAATTAATACTTATATAGGTGGAGATAAGGAACTTGGAATAGAAGAAAAATATATATCAGAAGGAAAATTCGATTTAGAAGGCTTAAAAAACGGTGGAATAATTCTAATTGATGGTAGGAGTATAACACATAAGGATGGGACAAAGGAAATCGTTAGATTCACTAATTATAAGGTTGGGGATAAAATAAGGATTCCAAAATTGAATAACTATGATTATAAAAGTCAAGAAGCAAGTGATGAAAAAATAAAAGAAGCTATAGAAAACAACAAGTATTATGAAGTACCTATAATAGCAATAGCACAAAAGGAACCTTTCCAAGGACAATTTTTGACTGAAGATGAAGTAGAGTTGATGATTCATAAAGATGCATATAATAAATATTTTAAAGATTTTTCACCGAATGGATTATTTTTTACCTTTGATGGAGATAAAGAGGCTAGAGAAGAAGCTATAAAATATTTTGATGAAGTCAAGGATAGTAAAGGGTATAATTATACTGACCTTGGCAGTAGTATGAACCAGATAAATCAATTATTTAAACAAGCTGAATTTTTTGTGTATTGTTTTATAATTATAATAACAGTTATTTCAATAGTTAATATATTTAATACAATTTCAACTAATTTATTGTTAAGAAAAAAGGAATTTGCAACTCTTAAAGCTATAGGAATGATGGAAAAACAACTTAGAAAGAGTGTAATACTTGAAGGGACTCTCTATGGAATAATAGCTTCTATAGTAGGTGGAATAGCTTCAGCATTGTTACTTGGATTGTTAATAAAACTTGGAGGAGGCATTGGAGATCTTGATTATAAATTTGGGATAATTCCTTTTGTAGCTTCCATAGTTGCAGCTATTGCTGTAACATATCTTTCAACATTAATTCCATTAAGAAGATTAAAAAAATTAACAATCATTGAAGGTATAAGTGATGATGAATAAATAAAATATTAAGAAAGGACTTTTTAAAGGTCCTTTTTTGTTATGGAAATAATGTATAATATTACTAGATAATTATGGAGGGATTTATAATGAAAATTTTATTAGTAGAAGACGATATGACATTGGCTATGGGCATTGAATATTCTTTAAAAAATGAAGGATTTCAAGTAGTTCATGCATCCACATTAAAAAGTGCAAGAAAAGAATTTAATGATTCAAATATAGATATGATATTGTTAGATGTAACATTGCCAGATGGAAGCGGGTATAATTTCTGTAAAGAGGTTAGAGCCAATAAAGAAACACCTATAATCTTTTTAACTGCTTGTGATGAAGAAGTTAACATAGTTTTAGGATTAGATATGGGAGCTGATGATTACTTAACTAAACCAGTTAGGGTTAGAGAACTTATTGCAAGAATTAATGCTGTGGCAAGAAGAAGAGCCATTAGCCCTCAAGAAAAGATTGTAGATAGAGATTTGACAGTATTTCCTTTAAAGTATGAAGTCTATAAAGATAAGGATAAGATTTTTTTAACATCAGCAGAGTATAAATTATTATTATTGCTATTAGAGAATAGAGGAAATGTTTTAACTAGAAAACAACTTTTAGAAAAACTTTGGGATATAGAAGGGGATTTTATAGAAGAAAAAACACTAACTGTTTATGTAAAAAGGTTAAGAGAGAAGCTTTTGGAGGATAAAAATAATCCTTACATTGAAACTGTAAGAGGAGTAGGATATAAATGGATTCATTAAGATTTTATAGAAATCCAGAAGCTAGAAAGGTAACTTTTAAATTTATAATCATTTTAATTACTGGGACAATCTCTATTGGTTTAGGAACCTTTACTATTACTAAAAATATAAGTAAAACTCTTTTAAATCAAAATGCTGTTATTTTATCTAATATATTAGAAGGTAAAAAGGATAATGATATAATAAAAAATTTCTATAGAAAAAGAAGTATAGAAGAAATAAATAAGTCCAAGGAAATTTTGAGTAGTTACGGATATGATGAAAATATTACTTTAAGCTCAGATGAGATAGTGGAAGGAATATTCAAAAACATGTTATTAATGTTTATTCCAATCCAAGTTGTGTTTTTAGTAATATTATATCTCTGCTTTACAAAAGAATTGAAAAGAATTTATATAAAAATAGATGAAATAGTTAGAAGTACTGGAGCTATGTCAAATGGGGAGTATAGAGAGATTGATGGTGACTATAAAGAAGGTGAAATGGCTTTATTGATTTCGTCTCTTAATTATATGGGAGATAGGGTAAACAATTCAATTGAACTTTTAAGGTATGATAAAGAAAAGTTAAAAGACTTTTTATCAGATATATCTCATCAATTAAAAACACCATTATCATCATTAGTAATGTTTAATGATCTTTTAAGGGAAAATGAAAATATGCCTCATGAAGATAAAATTAAGTTTTTAGATAAGTCAGAAGAACAACTAAGAAGGATGGAATGGCTTATAATGAATCTTTTAAAAGTTGGAAGAATAGAAGCAAATGCAATTAAGTTTGAAAAAGAAAAGCAGCCTTTAGAGGAGACTATTGAACTTGCTATTTCTTCATTATTAGAGGAAGCTAGAAAGAAAGAACAAAATCTTGTAGTTGAAGGTGAAATTCAGGCTAAAGTTATACATGATAAAGAGTGGCTAGCAGAAGCCTTGTCAAATATAATAAAAAATTCTATAGAGCATACAGATAAAGGTGGAGAGATAAAAGTAGAAGTTTATAGGGGGCCTCTTATAACAAAAATATATATTAAAGACAATGGAATAGGTATGTCAGAAGAATTACAGAAAAAAGTATTTAAAAGGTTTTATAAGGGAGAAAATAGTAGTAATCCTAAAAGTATCGGTATTGGATTATCTCTATCTAAAAGCATTGTCGAAGAAATGGATGGAGAAATCAAACTTATTAGCGAAGAGGGAAAAGGTAGTACTTTTATTATTAGTTTCTTCAATTCAGAAAAATGAACCAAAATAACTGCATAGCTTGTATTTTCAAAGCATACAAATATATGAGAGCAATAATTAGGTAGAGGTATATGAAGAAGTATCATTGTTATTCAGCTTCTTTTGATATTAAAACAGAAGAGCTTTTTAGAGAAGCCATTTTTTTAGGACAAGGGAATAATGGGCTTGTTTATAGTTTGCCTGAGAATAAGGTTATAAAGCTTTTTGTTGAAGAAAAAGTGTGTAGAGATGAATCAAAAGCACTTTTAAAAGCGAATGGTTCAAAGTATTTCCCGAAGGTATATAAGGCAGGATCATTATATATTGTTAGAGAAAAAGTAGGGGGATTAGAACTTCATAAATACATAAAAAAATATGGGCTTAATAAGGAACTTGTTCTTAATTTATATAAATTAATAAAAGAATTTAAGCGATTAGGATTTACAAAAATTGATACAAGATGTAAAGATGTTATGGTAGGAGAGAAAAATGTTGTAAAAATGATTGATCCCAAAAAGTGTTTTTCAAGGCATGTAGATTTTCCTAGGCATTTAATGAAAGGTCTTATGAAGCTTGAAGTTCTAGATGAGTTTTTCCTTTATATGTATGAAATAGATCTTAAGAAAGGTAAAGAATGGAGATATAAATTTGATAAGTATTGGGCTAAAGAAAAGTTAAAAACAAAGTATAAAAGGGATAATGAAGATTACTTTCTTTAGGGACATGAAAATAAATAACAAGTCCAAATTTGCCATGAATATTTTTCATTAGTCAAGGAAGCAGATTGGCCTCATAGTGGGCTATTAGGGCTATATGTTGATACAGGATGATGGAAAATAGTCTGGCGGATTAACTTGTTATTTTTTGATTGTCTCTTAATTTCATTATAAATAAAGAATAGATTAAATAATTTATACAAATACTATTCTTGTTATATATCTAGATAATTTTAGGTAATGGAAGAAATTAAAGGAGGGACTTTTATGAAAAGTTATGTTGAAATTGTTGATGTTGTAGGAAGACAAATATTAGATTCAAGATGCTTTCCAACAGTTGAAGTTGAAGTGTACTTAGATGATGGAACAATAGGAAGAGCAGCAGTACCATCAGGTGCTTCAACAGGAATTTATGAGGCTGTAGAACTTAGAGATGGTGACAAGAATAATTATTTAGGGAAGAGCGTGCTTAAAGCTGTTCAAAATGTGAATGAAACTATAGCTGAAGAATTGATTGGATGTAATGTTTTTGAACAAACTTACATTGATGAAACATTAATAAAACTAGATGGAACTGAAAATAAAGGTAAACTAGGAGCTAATGCAATACTTGGAGTTTCCTT